>NZ_JAUBOV010000211.1:0-1148 GCF_036700405.1 Microcoleus sp. T3_D1 | reverse complement strand
GTAGATACTGTCTTGATCTGTCAAGGGGTAGCGAGTAAATAATTGGGGTCGAAAGGCTTTTGGGACTTTAAAATACCAAAAGCCAAATGCACCAACTTCCGCATCAAAGCACCAATCACCTGCATTTTTACCTTGCCACGACCCAATAATCGGTCACTCATAGCTTTCAGCAATGGATTGTGACGCATCGCCACTACCGCAGGCAAATACAATGCCTTTCGCAGTCGGACATTTCCAGTGCAAGACAAACGAGTTTTGCCTTTAACTGAAGTCCCAGAACTACGCTCACAGGGTGTTAAACCTGCGTAAGCCGCTAATTGACGAGCATTGGTGTAATCGGAAACATTACGAATTTCAGCTAACAATACGGATGCTGTCTGTTCACCAATTCCGGGAATTGAAGTCAAGAGGTCACGCTGTTGTTTTAAATGTGGGTGCTGGTCAAAATGGTCACTAATCAGTTTTTTGAGCAATTTTTGTTGTTCTTTTAGGTACTCCAAGTGTGCAAGGGTAAGCTCGGCAACAGTTAGCGTAGCTGTTTCCAGACGGTTCTGCTCGCTCGTAGCCATTTCGATCACAGATTCGAGCCGTCGTAACAAAGCTTGTAATTCTTTAACTTCGGGTGCGGTTGGTGTCCACAGAGACGGTTTCATTGCCGCACAAAAACGAGCAATCAGTGCCGCATCTACGGAGTCAGTTTTAGTTCTCAGAAGTTCGCTTTTGGCAAACCCTTTAATACGAGCTGGATTGACGATACTGACCTGAAACCCAGCCCCCTACAGGAATTCGGCTAAGGCTTCTCCATAGATGCTAGTAGCTTCCATACAAGCATGGAGTTCGACTACATTTTGTTGTTCAAGCCAGTTATGCAAACTTTCAAACCCTTGAACATTGTTAGTGAACTTTTTGGGTTTGGTCGCACGACCTTCTTTCAGTAATGAAACATGAAAGTCTCTTTTACTGATGTCTATACCTAAGACTATTGATGTCATTTTTAGCTCCCAATTTACTCCGATTTATGAAAGAACGTGACAGGCAATTGAATACTAACCTTGTCAATGCAGGCTTTCCCGATCGTTCGATCGAGAGCCTAAGATACTGTCCAGTTTTAGGTGCGCCTGTCATCAGTAATGGGAGCTTATCTACGC
>NZ_JAUBOV010000017.1:76280-110641 GCF_036700405.1 Microcoleus sp. T3_D1 | reverse complement strand
AGCGTCCCCGCTCGCGTATTGTACAATACGCGAGCGGGGACGCTCGCACTGTAAATGCAAAACTGAGATGCTCCCGACTGAACTCCCTACTACAAATGGTCAGAAACCTACGAATTATGGCTGGTAGGGCCAATGACTCCGATTTTGTGGCGAAAACTTAGTTCGCCGCCGAACCAGCCTGTAACGCCCAGCAAGGTCGCAACGACGATCGATATTGCTAAACCTGTATAGACGATCGGCTCAGCCGGATTTTCTTGGCGCAACACCAGGTTAATCAGGGTAAGTACCATAACGGCTACATTGCCGCCCATGTGCAACCAACCGGCACTGCGATCGCGCACTCTTTTAACTTTGAAAAAATCTAAAAAGCCCGTGATAGCGGCCAAAATCCCCGCAGCAAAACCGACACCCATCAGCCAAAGCGAAGCTCTCGCCCAAAACGGATCGCTTGTCAGCCAATAACCGATGTCCGTGCCGGCGGCTCCTACTAAAAAGGCTACCGGAAAGATGACGATCACTGGGTGAAGCGGATGGCCTGCAACGGAAACTGTACTTGTAATGCCGGCATCGCGGTACTCGGCGTCGTCACTTTCGAGAATCGGCGGAAGATTGGGATAGGGCGTACTATTTCTGGGATTTGTTTCCATGATTTCTCTGATAACTTTTGTACAACAAAGCCGTTTTTATTGGATTGAACTTAATCCCAAACCCGCTCGCCATTTTCGTCAACGCGGGCCTGCCGAATTACGTCAGAAATTTCGTCGGCGTCTTTGACGTGGTGCAAAGCTTTCTTTTCCCCATCCGGTTCTTCGACGATCACATAAGTTGGAACTGTAACAACATCTCCCACGATGTCGGGTACGTGGTCTACCGCCAGTTGCTGCGCTTTTTCTTCAATGGTTTGCGGTTTGTCGGAAATACGATCGCCCGGATTGACAGTGCGCTCCATATCTCTGCCCGGTTTGTCGATACTCATAAAAACCTCTCTGGTATTTCTAATTTTTTGCTGACTCTAATTCCTACTATTGAACGAAAAATATCTCTAAGTAAACATCTCCCGACGGGTGGAAGTTTCAGTTAGGGCGATCGCAGGCAGCCTCTTCCTGTAGGTAGAGGTTTTTCGATTGGTGCCGAAAAAACGTAAGCTAAAATCTAAGCATGATATTTTCCTTCCCTTTGAGTTGCCCATGAAAAGTTACGATTGGATTGTTGTCGGCGGTGGCATTACGGGTGCGTCACTGAGTTACGAACTGGCAAAAAAAGGTTTTGCTGTGCTGCTTTTGGAACAAGATGCTACCATGCAAAATGCTACTCGTTTTAGTTATGGCGGCTTGGCTTATTGGTCGGGAACGACTGATTTAACTCGGCAATTGTGTCGGGAAGGTATCGAACGCCACCGCAATTTATCGGCCCAATTAGATGCTGATACTGAATTTCGCGAGTTGGATTTGTTGCTGACAATTGATGCGGGCTCCGATGCCGAAAAAGTGGCGGCTAATTACGCGCATTTTGCGATCGTTCCGCAGCTTTTGAGTGTTGCAGAAGCTGGCGAGTTGGAACCTTTGTTGAATAAAAGCGCGATCGCCGGAGCTCTGACTGTGCGTCACGGTCACATTTCGCCGACTGCCACAAATAAAGCTTATTGTCAAGGGTTTCTGCGGTTGGGAGGAACTATAAAATTTTCTGAAGTAATTGGGTTGATCGAAGAGGGAAATCGGATTTCGGGAGTCCAGACGGTACAGGAAAGTTATGCCTGCGAAAATACGGTTATTTGTGCTGGAGGTTGGAGTCGGAGTTTACTGAAAGCCGCTGGTGTTTCTGTGGGAGTTTATTTTACTCGCACCGAGATTTTGGAAACTGCACCTGTGGATTTGAAACTCAGGACTTTGGTGATGCCTGCGGTATTAAAACGTTTTGAATTGGAAGCAGAATCGAGTAGAAATGAGGTGGATTTTCTTTGGGATGAACCGGGTAAAGAGTTACAGCCGCCGATTTTAGATTCAGGTGCCATTCAGTTTAATGATGGCAGTTTGCGGATCGGGCAATTGTCGCGCACTTTGAGCGATTTGAATGCTAAAGTCGATCGCGAAACCAGCGAAACGGCAATTCGTGCAGGAATCGCCAAGGTTTTGCCTGATTTGGCAGGTTTACCTGCAACTTGGCACGAGTGTAGTGTGGCATTCAGCGCTGATAATTTGCCTGTAGTGGGGTCGATTGCCGATCGCCCTGGATTGAACGTTTTTTCGGGCCTCAGCAATCCTTTGACTATTGTACCTCCTTTGGCGGAGCGATTTGCTAATTGGGCGGGGGGAGAAGAAGATAGGGCGATCGAGCTTTTGTCTCCCGATCGATTTGCTTAAAAATGATATCATGTCCGGCCTGATTGAGACTTGTATGAATTTTGTAGGGGCGGGTTCACTAACAATAATTGCCTGTAATCTACAATCTCATAAACCCGCCCCCCCGATACTTTTATCTCCTCTCCGTTGAATTGTCCGCGATGAAATTCTGTCGCGTGGTGGGGGCGGGTTTATGTAGATTGTTAGTCTGGATGATAGATTGTTGGTGAAACCCGCCCCTACAAGTATTGTGCTTATTTTACCGGACATGACTACTGACTAATGACTAATGACTACTAACTAACAAAGGCAGCGTGACAATAAATGTAGTACCTTTGCCGATCGCACTTTCCACACTTATTGTACCGCCGTGCAGGTCAACTATGTGTTTGACAATGCACAGTCCCAAACCCGATCCTTTAATCTTGCCTACATTAGCACCCCGTTCAAACTGCTGAAATAGTTTTTCTTGATATTCCGCTGTCATCCCAATTCCCTCATCTCGAACGCACAAAATTATTTGTTGGTTTTCGCAGCTTAATTCTAAACTCACCTTGCCGCCGTTGGGAGAATATTTAATAGCGTTTGAAAGCAAATTAGTCAGGAGGTGGTGCAGTAGTTTTGCATCAAGATTGGCGTGAAGCGGATTTGTTTGGCTGCGGAAATGTACTAGGTGTTTATCGGTGACGATCGGTTGCAGTTCTTCTAAAATTGAATTGCATAAATCCGTCGCATTAATCTGATTTAAATTTAAGGATATTTTGCCGGATTCTGCTTTGCTAAGCATTAAAATATCTTCCAGCAGCCCACTCATATTACTGACGGCTTTTTTAATGCGATAGACATTTTTATTGGGACTTCCTGCGGTTCTAGGCAAGTCGCTATCTTCTAGCATTTCAGCCGATAACTGTATAGTAGTTAAAGGAGTGTTTAAATCGTGGTAAGCCATAGAAATAAAGCGCGATCTATTTTCGCTTTTTTCTGCTGCTAACGCCATTATTTTTTTCAGATTAACTGCTTCTTGATGTTTGCTCAGTGCTATCTTGATAGTGGCGTGCATTTCTCTTTCTTTAAAAGGTTTGAGCAGGTAGCCGTAAGAACCAGTATTTTCGGCTCGCTGCAAAGTTTCGTCGTCGGCATAGGCAGTTGTATAGATAATTGGTATATCTAATTCTTGATTAATTATTGCTGCTGTTTCTATGCCGTCAATGTCGCCTTTGATAACTATATCCATTAAAATTAAATCGGGTCTTAGTTCGCGGGCGCGCTGGATGGCATCCGCTCCTGAAGAAACGATATCGGCGATTTGATATCCCAATTTTTCTAATTTTGGGGATAAATTTTTAGCAATTAACAGTTCGTCTTCGACAATCAAAATATTAATTGCTTGTTCGGCAAAACTCATATATTTACAATCTTTGAAAGTAGTTTAATTCGTTAAATTTTAAGTGAAAGGATGTACCAAATTGTCTGGATATGTCGATGGTTCCTTCTAACTGCTCGGTTAAAGTGCAGACAACTTGAAAGCCCATCGACTGAGTTTTCCTAAAATCTAAGTTTTGAGGAAAGCCAATGCCGTTGTCCTTAACTAAGAGGTTGATTTCTCGATCGCCCGTTTGATAGCATTCTACACTAACTGTACCCGTTGTGCCATCAGGAAAAGCGTGTTTCAGGGTATTTGAAACCAATTCATTAGCAATTAAACCGCAGGGAGTAGCGGTTTCTAGATTTAGGGAAATGGGCTCAGCTAATACCTGCAACTGAATTCGGTTGTTGCTAATATTGTAAGAGTGAAACAAGTTACTTACCAAATCTTCGAGATATTCGCCAAAATTAATTTGCGCCAGGTTAGTCGAACGGTACAGTTTTTCGTGAATCAGAGCCATAGAATAAAGGCGATTCTGACTTTCTTCAAACATTTTGCTTACTTGCGGGTCGGCAACTGTGTTCGATTGCAATTCTAACAGACTGGCAACTACGCAGAGGTTGTTTTTGACGCGGTGGTGAATTTCTTTGAGCAAAATTTCTTTTTCTTTGAGGGAGTTTTTCAAATTTGCTTCTGCTTGTTTGCGATCGCTCAGTTCAGCTTGCAGTTGCTGGTAAAGTAGAGATTGCTGAATGGCGATCGCCAATTGATTTACCAACTGCTGAAATAAATTGATTTCCCATTCTTTCCAATCACGAGGGATCTCGCATTGGTGGGCTATCAGCAATCCCCAAAGTTGGCTGTGCTGAATAATCGGCACTACTAACTTTGCCCTAACTTGAATTTTTTTCATAAACTGGGTCACACAAGCTGTAATGCAGGGGTCATCCCGTTCGGAGATCGCAGAAATTCGCCCTTGCAAATAAAGCTGATAAATTTCAGCCGGAAAAGCCTCTTCGGCAAAACATCTATCCACGAGTTGGCTGCATCCTTCGGCCACGGCTTCAGCAATGACTCGGCCGCCGTTTTCGGGTAAAAGTTGATAAACCAAAACTCGATCGGCTAATAATACTTGCTGGAGTTCCGCAACCGTGGTGTTGAGAATTTCCTTTAATTGCAAAGACTGGCGGACACGACGGGCGATCGCCTCCACAAGCCGTTCTTGCTCGAACTGCTGCCCCCTAGCGAGTTCGGCGTATTTAGAATTGCTGATATCAGCGGCATAACCAATAATTTCGATCGGAATACCCCTGCTGTCAACCAATAGTTTTAGTTCCGTCCTTAGCCAGCGGTAAATTCCGTCTTGGTGTAGAAAACGGTACTCGCAAATGCAATTTTTCCCCTCGGATAAATCCGAAAAGTTTACTAGAAATTGTGACCGATCTTCAGGGTGAATCCTGCTAGACCAAAATTTAGAATCAGCTAACACTTCTTGCGGCTCGTAGCCAACGATTGTCTGAACGTTGTCGCTGATGTAAGTAGTACAAAAGTCCCCCGTCGGTGCGGCTGTAAAAATTACCGCAGGATTAGAACCCAGTAAAAATTGCAGCCGTTCTTTTAACTGCTGAAATTCTATTTCTGCCCGCTTACGATAACTGATATCTTCGATCGCCCCCATGCTGTAGAGAGGAATGCCCTCGCGGTCGCGGATCAGCGTCACCGTCAAGTTTGCCCACATCAGCTCGCCATTCTTCTTAATCAAGCGTTTTTCCCTTTGGAAGCGAGAAATATTGCCGCAGACCAACTGCTTCACTTGCTCCACATCTGCTTGTAAATCTTCTGGATGCGTGAGTTCACTAAAAGTCATGGTAGCCAACTCCGAATCGCTGTAGCCCAACATCTGGCGGTGAGCTTCATTCACTTTGATCGTGCGGTAGTCGCGCACGCTTGCCAAACCAAGCGCGATCGGAGCATCGTCAAATAAGTTGCGAAACTTTTCCTCGCTCTTTTGCAGTGCAGCTTCTGCGTGTTTGCGAGCGGTAATGTCTCTGGCGACCCACATCACCCGATCGAGATCCAGCGGCGAAATACTGGCATCAAACCAAAATAACTTGCAGCCAATTTCCATGCTGTATTCAATTCTGTGGGTTTCCCCAGATGCCAATGTTTGGCGAATGTGGCCGAGGGCAAAATTAGCTTCCGCTTCTGGGAAGATTTCGGCGAGGGTTTTGCCCAGCACTTCAGGAGCCGGTTTGTACAGCAGTTCGGGGGCCGTGGGGGCGATTTTGAGGTAGCGGCCGCTTGCGTCGAAAACCAGCACGATATCCGTCATGGCGTTAAACAGCGCCAGCAGTTCGGCTTCGGAGTTTTGGAGTTTTTCTTCGGTCAATTTGCGATCGGTAATGTCGGTGTCAGTGCCAGTCAGGCGCAAGGCCTTGCCAGAAGCCGATCGGATCGCGCTGCCGCGGGCAAGTATCCAGCAGGTGCTGCCGTCTTTACGCAGCATCCGGTGTTCTACTTCATAAATTTCTGTCAAACCTTCTAGATAAGCATTTACTGCGTCTTCGACGGCAACTCGATCGTCGGGATGAACGTGAGATGCCCAATTTTCCATGCGGTTGGGAATCTCTGCGTCTTGATAGCCCAACAAAGCTTTCAAAGAGGGAGCAATGTAGATTTCATCGGTTTCCAAATTCCAGTCCCAAACCCCCACTTTGCCTGCCGCTACTGCCATTTCGTACCATTGTGTCCGCTGCTGCACTCTGCGTTCTAACTCTGCATTGAGCTGCTGCAAAGCGATTTCTGCTTGTTTGCGATCCGTAACATCCCGGCCCGCAGCTTGATACTCGACGATTTGTCGGCTGTCGTTGAATATCGCCCGATCGATCCACTGCTGCCAGCGAATTTCCCCGCTTGGCAAAATTACTCGATGTTCGCAGGTAAAAATAGGGTTTTCGGGAGACACAGAAGTATATTGCTGTTGAAAAATTTCTCGGTCTGCTTCTGGCAGCAGGGACAGGAAGCATTTGCCGAGTAAGTCGAACTGCTGCAGGCCGAAATAACGGCAGTAAGCTTGATTGACAAAAGTTATTTTACCGTCTGGGAGGTAGCGGCAAATCAGTTCGGTTTGGTCTTCCACAATCGCCAGGTAGCGCGCCTCGCTCTGCCGCATGGCATTTTCGGCATTTTGGCGATCGCTGACTTTTTCTAGTTCGCAATTGCCCTCTAACAGTTGGCATTGTTCCTGGAGTTTTGCCACTTCTTGGTGCAGTGCCTCGATCCAGCTATACATTGCTGGGCGAATCCTTTTTTCGCTGACTAAGCCTACTGGCTGACCGCGTTCATCTACAATTGGCAAACAATCGATCGAGTATTGACAAAATAGCTTGAATGCGGTAGTAATATCGGTAAATTCTGATTCTTTTAAGACAATTAAATTCCGCGTCATTGCGTCGGCAACTTTCATGCCTTGCCATCCGTATTCGGAGGCGGCTAAGTTCAGCACATCTTCCGGGCTTAGCAGTCCGACTAGCTGATTTTCATCGACAACTAAGAGGCAACTAATCGATGCTTTTACCGTTTCGTTTGAGTCGGGAAATGCAGGTGAATTAGGCAGTGGGCAAGGGTCGATCGCCCGACGCATCAGGGCGATCGCATCCCCGATGGAAGTGGAGGGCGCAACCGTGGCAGGATGGCGATCGACAGATTCTAAAGGCGATCGTAAATTGGCCGACAAATTAGCAAGTTCCATTAGTCGTGGTCAAAAAGTATTGCTAATTAACTTTAGCAACACTTGTAGTCATCAGCCAGATGACTGATGACTGATGACTGATGACTTGCCTTATATTTGGCCAATGAGCAGATAAGTTTTCATTGCCCCTTTGCCTTTAACTTGAATAGTTCCCCGCTCCTGAAATACATATTTGTGTTCTAATAACTTATAAGTAGTTTCGCTGACTTGAATCCGCCAAGGCAAACCGTGAGATTCCATGCGGGAAGCAATATTTACTGTGTCGCCCCACAAATCGTAAATAAACTTTTTGATGCCAATTACTCCGGCAACAACCGGCCCGCTGTGAATGCCGATGCGGATGCTAAAATATTTATTATTCTTAGCATTAAATCGGGCTATTTCTGCTTGCATATCGAGGGCCATTTGGGCGATCGCCTCTGCGTGGTCTTGCCGGGGTTCAGGCAGCCCTCCAACCGCCATGTATGCGTCGCCGATGGTCTTGATTTTCTCTAGGCCGTGCCGTTCGCACAAAAGGTCGAATCCTGAGAAAATCTTATTGAGGAGATCCACGAGGTCGATCGGATTCATGACGGCAGACAAAGCAGTAAACCCCACAATGTCGGCGAACAAAACAGTCACTTCGGGAAAGTATTCGGCAATAGTAGTTTCGTTTTGCTTGAGGCGTTCTGCTATTGCCTTGGGCAAGATATTTAACAGCAGTTTTTCTGATTTTTCTTGTTCTTCTCGCAGGGCATCTTCTGCTTGCTTGCGTTCCGTTATGTCGTGGTAACTCCAGACTCTGCCGATAATTTTATCTCCCAGCCGCTGCGGTTCCGAATAGCGTTCAAAAAATCTGCCGTCTTGAAATTCCAACAAGTCGTAACTTTCGGCTTCTGGCTGCTCGTAAAGCGATTCTATTCTCTCTTGGAATGCTTGGGGGTCTTTGAGTTGGTTCAGCACAAAGGCGATCGTTGTGGCGTCGTCTCGCAGTGCCATCACTTCGTTAGGTATGCCCCACATTTCCACAAATTCTCGATTGAAAGTGACTATTTTTCCGCTCCTGTCAGTAGCTAAAATACCGTCAGCAGTAGAATCAAAAGTTGCTTGCAGCAGAGATATAGATTTTGCTAGGGCGTCTTCGGCCAGTTTTCTAGCAGTAATGTCTCGCAAAATAGCGCGAATCGCTACTAGCGAACCTTCCGCAAATTTACAGCTTATGCTGCCTTCCAGCAAAATTTGTTCGTGATATTTAGTAATAAATATTCCTTGAATTGAGTCGGGATACAAGGTATTTTCATTGACATTTTTTTTGGTAATAGCTTGATACAATATATCCAGAGACTCTGGGGAACTGTTGGGATGAATGATATCAAAAATAGTCATTTGAGCAATTTCTGCTTCGGTGTAGCCCAGAGTTTCCCGCCAAGCCCGATTTACATACAAAAAATGACCGTCAGCTCCAATACTTTGAATTAAGTCAGTAGCATTTTCAAATAAGTCTCGCAGTTGTTCTTCGCTTTCCCGCAAAGCTATTTCCGTTTGCTTGCGCTTGATAAATTGACCGATTTGGCTGCCGATTGTCGCCATTGTCTGGAGCAATTCTTCATCAAAACACTGCACTTCGCGGCTGAAAAAAGTCATCACCCCCAACACAGACTTGGCACAATTTTCAGGGTCGTAGTCGCCCACAATTGGGAAACCAAAAGCTCCGTGCAGTCCTTCTTCGCCCGCAAGTTCTCGGCGCAGACAACTGTCACTTTTTGTGACATCTGCAATCCACTGAGATGAACCGCTGGCCCAAACGAAACCCGGTAATCCTTCGCCCAACGCACAAGTCATTTGTTTGGTAAATTCGGCAAATTTGGGGATAGAAACGGAGCGTTTTGTCCAACTGGCGACGCACCGAAGCAAATTGGGATCGGAAACCGCAGTTATTCTCTTAGTTTCTGACAGCAGTTTTTCCCCGGATTCTGGCATCCAAAGTTCGACAGTATCCCATCCCAAGCTGTCGCAAATTACCGGGAGAATTGCTGCTATAGCTTTTTTGATTGTTTCGGATGCCGACAGGATGCGAGTGGTGACGTACTGAGTTATTTGTCGCTGGCGGGCCCGCTGTCTATCTGTGACATCGCGGCCGATGTACACGAAATCTTGAACGGCGGGCCAAGAGCCAGAAATGCCTTTAATGTCAGTCGAAATCGCCGTACAGGAAAACGAAACTGTGAGCTTTTCTCCGGTTTTTGCCCGGCAAATTACTTCGGCGTGAGTTTGAGATTGTTGAGGCTCCTCTTGGCTGACTGCTTGCAAAGAGGAGCCAAAAGCAGCAAGAACGTCTATTTGCTGCCCTACTAATTCTGATTCGCTGTAACCGAACAAATCTTGAGCCGCTTGATTGACTTTTTTAATTTTTCCCGAGGCTGTTGTTACCAACAAAACTTCCGCCATTGAACTAATAATTTTTTCAACATAATTATTAGTAGCCGCTAAGGTACTCAATAAAATATCCATTTCATTGGTAGCTTGCACTAGAGTTTGTTCTAAAGCCATCCTGTCGCTTACGTCTTGAAAAAATATAATTAATCTCTGATAAGTCTCGTCATTGGTGAACTGCACGATATACATATCAAAATAAAGCCGCGAACCATTTTCTAATAGTCGCGTCATCGCTTTTAATTCAAAATTTGGCAAACGTTTTTCAAAAATATCGATTAAAATTTCTTCAGTTCCCACCAATTCTGGAAAGGGAATGCGAACATCGTTGCCGGCGACTACTTCGTCGGGAGAGTCGGCAAACCGCTGCACTTGCAGAGAGATTTCTTGGATTAAAAAGTCTTGATCCAGTGCTAGGTACTCCAAGTGGTGGGGAACTAACAGTTTTTTTAACAAGGTTTTCATGTGAGATTCTTAGTAGTGAATGCGCCCTGTGTATCGAATTATCGAAAATCAATCTATTTATCTCTGTTTCTCAAAGGGAATTCTGACTATAAAGGTAGTGCCTAACCCTGTCTCGCTGGAAAATTCGATTTGACCTCCGTGCAAGTCTACACACTGCTTGACTATGGATAAACCCAGTCCTGTACCGGGTATTTTTCCGACATTTTTGGCTCGATAATAAGATTCAAACAGTTGTTCTTGGTCTTCGAGAGCAATGCCAATGCCTGCGTCTTTAATTTTAAATATAGCTTCTTCATTATTCTGACAATTTAATTCCAAATAAATATGGCTGTCGAGGGGCGAATATTTGACAGCATTTGACAGCAAATTTGTCAAAATGTGCCGCAGCAATTTTGGATCTAGTGCGGGCAACTGTTGCGTTTCCTGCGAGTCCCTATCATCTTTTGGCGCGGGGGCAACTAATTCTTGATAAATAAAGTTAATTGTATGATTTTTTCCATAACTAATTTTAATTGATTCTACTAACTCGCTGCAAAATTTTTTTAAGTCAACTGGTGCGGGATAGAATTCGAGTTTTCCGGCTTCGGCGCTGCTGAGCAACCGCACGTCATCTAATAGCTGAGCCATTTGTTGAGATGCTGATTTAACGTGTTGCAGGTATTGTTCTTTTTCCGCGTGCGTGATTTCGTCGCCGTAGTCTTGGAGGATTTTAGTAGCAAATAATACTGTACTTAAAGGATTGCCGAATTCGTGAGCAATCATCGAGAAAAAACGAGATTTTACCTGTCTGAGTTCTTGCTCTTTTGCCAAAGAGCGGCGAATTTCTATTTCCTGTTGTTTGCGTTCTGTGATGTCCCTGCCTATATAAATGAAATCGTAAAGTCCCTCTAATTCTGTCTGAATTGCCGAACAGGAAAATTCTACCCAAATTTCTTCTCCGGCTTTAGTAGTGCAGACTATTTCTAGTTCTCTCCGCAGCTCTTTATGAGACAAAATATAGCGGTGGCGCGCTTGGTAAAGTAATGTTTCTTCGACTAATATTAAAGACAGGGGCTGGCCGATCAATTCTGCTTCGCTATACCCAAATAACCATTGGGCCGCTTGATTGATTGTTTTGATAGTTCCTAATGTTGTTGTGACCAACAAAGCATCGCCCATCGAACGAATAACTTTATCTATATAATCTTTAGAAGCGGCTAAGGCACTAACCAACAGATTAGCTTCATTCGCCCTCTGAATCAAGGATTGCTTCATTACCATCTTTTCGGTGGTATCTTCAATCAAAATTAGCAATTTACTTGGCACATATTCTTGTTCTTCTTCATATTTGATAGCCAACATATCAAAGTATAAAGGGCGGTTCGGGTCGGCAAACCGAGCGATACCTTTGACTTCAAAACCAGGCAGCCGTCCCATAATGATAGACATGAGGATATTTTCAATGCCAATCAGTTCGGGAAAACTCAGGCGAGCATCTGCACCTGGTATCGCGTCGCCCGGAGTATCGGCATAATGCTGCACTTGGGCGGAGGTTTCCTGAATGATGAAATGGTGATTTACTAGAAAATACTGTGTTTGTCGCGGGCCTAACAGCTTTCTTAACAGGGGGTTCATACTTTTTCTACCATTGTGTATGCTAGTTTGTAGAAAATTTCGTCAACGTCTTTGCCTGTTTTAGCAGATGTCGTGCAAACTGCTATTACTTTGTCTTGACCTATGGAATGGGACATTTCCACTAGCAGCGCCAATTTTTCCTCGTCAATCAAGTCTACTTTGTTCAAAGCGATGATAATTGACCCTTTAGGATTGACTGAAGAATAAAGCTGAATGTGTTCGGAGATTCGCTCAACTGTTTCGGTTCGGCTGACATCGGCAACGATTAAAACGCCGCTAGCTCCCTGCAAGTAAGTCGGTGCTATTCCTTTGAATTTTGTATGCCCTTCTAAGTCCCAAATTAGCAACTGTGCAGTCACGTTTTCCCGCTCTTTTACGCCTTCTAATTCTACGTTCTTGCGGGAAATTTTTACTCCCACGGTGGAGAGGTATTGGTCGGTGAATTGCCGATCGACAAAACGGCGGATCAGGCTGGTTTTGCCCACGCCAAAATCGCCGATCATACACATTTTTTTAGCTATAGTAACTGACATGATTATTTACTGTTTATGGTGTTAGTTAGTGGTTCAAATACCACGCATCTGCTTAAAAGTCGCGGTTGATTGGGTTCCACGTCGGCAGGAGGATGGGGGATGCCGATTGTTTGGAGGCGCTTCGGGTTAGCACCCTGCCGCACTAAAGCATCTCGCACTGCTGCTGCACGCCTCAGCGACAACTGTTGATTTGTAGCAAGTTCCCCAGTTCGATCGCTGTGCCCAATTATCTTAATCTGTTTTTGAGGATATTGATCCATGAAATTTTTGACACTGGCGATCATTTCTCCGTATGTAGAGTCTAATGTTGCCGTTCCTTGCTGGAAGTAGATGCGGGTTGTAATTTTCAGCGGATCTAATTTAACTGTGCTAATCACCGATTGAACACCGGGTATTTGTTTCAGGGACTGAGCTATTTTCTGTCCGTCTGCACCGTCTCTAACGGTACCCTCTACAGTCACTTTACGATCGCCATACCGCGTAGAAATAGAAACGCCCTCTTTCTGATTCAAAACAGCGGTAATCCGCTGCACCTCTGCCGCCGTCAAAACTGGATCTGGGGGGACATCTACAGCTAGAATTCTATTATCTAATTGCAATTTCGGTGCAGTTGATGCGGCTATTTTTTCGGCTTGTGTCCGCAATTCTTGATTGGGCAACTTTCCGGTTAGCTTTAAAGTTTTGCCCTCAACTGCAACATCTAAGCGGTAAACTGCTAATTCGGGAGTGGATGCTAAAGCTGCGACGGCATTTGCTTCGAGGCGACGCTCAACGCTGCTGCGATACTGATAAATTCCCCAAGGTACTAAGATTAAGCTCAAGGCGGCTAAACCGATCGCGGCTAGGGCGATCGGGGGTTTTGTTGATTTTTCCCTTTGCAGCGGGTCGAATAAACTTTTTATGTACGGGTGCAGGGACTCAGGTATAGTACCGGGATCGCCGTTAAACTCGTGAATTACTTTAGCATAATTAAGGATGAGATTAGTAACGGTTTGTCGCAGTTTGTTGATGAACAAGTTTGGCGGTTCTCCTTTGATCACGACTGCCATGTAGCAATATCCCGCTACTTCTAGCATAATTTTTGAGTCGCCGTATTCAATTTGATTGAGTTCGGAAACTTCTCCGGGCTGCACGATGCACTCGTTAACAAAGCTGCGAATAGCTGTGAGCATTCCTGCTACCATTTCTGATTCTAACTGGTAGCTTTCTGAGTTTTGAACTTCGGAAATAACCAAGCCTGATGCTTTGTGAATTAAGAATGCTGCTTGGATGGTAAAGGGTACTGATTCTCTGAGGATTAATTCGGCTTCGGAGACTCCTTGTACTTTGGAGCGAATTTTGCGCTGAACTCCTTCGACGCTGAGGGCATTTGACACTTTTTCATTGATTGTCTTGATAGCTTCTGCCATGTATCGGGAAATAGTATTGCCAATTACGGGATAGAGGGCATCCACCATTGCGTCGCGTTCAAGTTCAATTTGGGCTGTAATCGCTTTGCCCATTTCCGGGGCGAGGGCTTGAGCGATCGACTCTTGGTCGAGGCGAATTTGCTCTTTAATTGCCAGACCGATTTCTGGGGCGATCGCCTTAGCAATATCCGCTGGCGAATTCACTATTTGTTGAGCAAGTGCGTCGGGAAGTAACTCAGCTATTGCCGCACTCATTGCCGACTTGTTTTCCTGAGTTTTTGCCCTAATCACTTCGTCAATAATGGGCACGATCGCCTTAACAACTTCTTCTCTGGAATCGGCCACTTTGCGGCTGAGAATTTCTGCGATCCAAGGCAACATCAACTCAATCAACTCTTGGGGCTCGTAGATTTGGTGTTCCAATTTTCCTAATTTATCGTCGATTGTTGCCATCAGGTGGCGCACCCCCGGCAAGTCGTTTTCTGCCAGAAGATTTTTGACTTGTTCGATATCCGAGATTTTTGAGCCGAAAATCAGATTTTGCAGCGTTTCCATCGCGCTGTCGGCTTCATTTAAATCCTGTTTAATTTGGCCTAATATTTCTGCTGGCGGTTCTAGTAAGTTAGGGCTTTCTAGAGTCGAAGCCACTGCAGTATCTAAATATCCCGTTTCTGGTGGATCTGAGACTGTGGAAACTATGGGATTATGGGGAATTTCCGAGGGTTTTGACTCGGTTTCGGGAGGGGAAACATCCTGTAAATGCCGATCGAACTTGTGGGATTTTTGAGCCTGTACGTACTGTAGAGAATCTTTCATTGTCAAGTTAGACAATTCTTCGACAGGCTGTGATTCCTCCTCCAAATCCGGCTGGGCGATCGCGGAAACATCTATAGTTTTAGCTGAGGAATAGTCTTTTTCCAGTTCTGAAGTGTTGAGTTTGTGAGTAGCAAATAGCAAACTTTTGAACTCGTCTGCAACAGGTGGGGAATCGCCAGACTCCGGTTGGCGAGATCCAGTTTCGGGTACACTCGCTGCAAATTCCTCTGGCGCTTGCTCAGAAATACCTAACAAATCCATCAACCCGCCGAGGGCCCCAGCTTGATTATTTTCGCCACTGCTGTGATCTTCGGGCTCTGCATTTTGCTGGTTGGAACCCGCAAAAATTTTGAGATCGACTAACAGATTCAGCAAGGGTTCTAGCTGGGTTGCCGCATCGGCAGGAGACTCGTCAGGTTCAGAAACAAAACCCTCTAACTCATTTTCGTCAGCCGGATTTTCTTTCGGTAAAGCCATGCGTTATTATCCGTGATGGTGGCGCTCCGGCAACAGAAATTCGGTATTTGACTTATTATCCGCAACGCCTTTAAGTTCGGGTACAAATTCTGTTCCTTTGAGCCTCATGCCGAGTTCAAACAGAATTTCTGCCATGTCGTCTCTGGAAACTTTAACATCTCTGAGCATAGAAAAGCGACGATCGAGTTCTTCAAAAACCTGTGTTTTCAAAGTGCGGCTTTCTTCAGATAGTCGATCTCTGGTTTGGGAGAGTTCGTCGCGAAGCGAACTGGTTTGATTGTCTATAGCCTCGTCGAGGGCTTCCATGCTGCTGGAGAATTTGCGGTTAATGCGATCGACTTGCTGACGGATATCTGCGCTTTCTTCTTGGGTGTTTGAGGTGAGCGATTTAACTTTCTTTTCTAACGAATCAACTGCAGCCCTCATTTCTCCTGAAAGAACTGTTCTTACTTGTTCGATGCGAGTTTGCATATCTTGCTGCATCATCGACAAGTCGGAATCTATTTTATCGAAGCGATTGTCGTATTCTCTAAGCTGCGCTCCAAAAATGATATCCCGGATCTGGTCGATATTTCCCAGCCGTTCGCGCATTTCTTCTTTAGTTATTTCGGCCATACTTGCACCTGGAATCTCCGGAAATTGTGAGTTTAAGAACTGTGCTAGTGATTTACTACTTGTTGGCGGCACTAGCTTTTTTGAGTGGGCGGGCTTTTATTTTTTTGAACTCTCACCCCTGCGTCGGGGATGGGATTTTTTAGAGTTTTGACTCTAAATATCCTGAGATTCAAATTTTTGAGCCTGGGCTTGTCACCAAAAATGGCGGTTGGCTATCCTTGGCTGGCAGCAGGCTAATAGAAGCGTAGATTTTGCTGCTATACAGCACAGCGCGGGGTAGGTTTTAAGGTCTTGAGTGACATCCTCAATGATATCCCATCTTGACAGTGCCTCATACCACAGCGCTGGAGTCCCGGCAAAAAGCGGGCGGGCTTGCTCCACGTCCCATTATATATAATATATAACTCAAAAGCTGCACAGATCGCTCGCCGATCGGCTCCGAGGGATGCTGCCTTTGACCAGAAAGCACTTAGGATCGCGAATTAAATAATTTACACAAGTTTTTGGGGGGTAGGGGTTGGGCTTATAGCCCGCCCTTTCTGGACGGGCGGGACGCCCATCCCACAAGAACCATCACGCATTGTAAGTTATTTAATTCTCATTCCTTATAAAGTCGAACTCGGCCGAGCTCTCCCCCTCGAATCCTCGAATCCTGCGATCGCCCTATAAAAATTCATAGGGCCCGATCGACAGCGACCAGACCCAATAATATGAGAACTTTGTTTTTTCTAACAAACGAGATGTGTTTCCGATTGAGAACTGTGACTTACTAGGGTTTACAACTTGTGCAGCTTTACTTTTAATCCGCTACCACAATAAGTCTGACTCGACTGCGGTTTGGCTTGACTGCGCGATCGGCAGTTCGCCACTATTCCAAGTTGTGTTCGGTTAATTTCTGCTGCGCCTGGGAATCTAGACCGGAGACACCATGTCTATATCCTCGAACTTTCTTTCTAAATATAGCGACCTCCTTTCTCTTCCTGTCCCGGTGTCTATTATTAAGTTAGCATGGCCTTTCCCAGGAGTAAAGCACTATTTGCAAAACTTGATAGGTCTTTACATTACTAAGTATAATGATATGAATATCCAAATAGATGTAAGTTAGCACTCACGCACTCCGAACAAAGAAATCGGGTTTTTTCACCGAGATTGAGGATTTTAAGCAAGTATTTTGGTTGAAAAACCCGGTTTCTGGACACCCGTGCAAAAGTCCTATAAATTCTATTGTTGCTACATCTTTACATTCTTAACAGTTCTTGTCATGACTATTTCTCCTAAGTTTCTCAGTGGCAGCCAAATCCGCCAAACCTTCCTCGACTTTTATGCTCAGCGGGGACATAAGATATTGCCGAGTGCTTCTTTGGTTCCCGAAGATCCGACTGTGTTGCTGACGATCGCCGGAATGTTACAATTCAAGCCGATATTTCTCGGACAGCGCACGCCCGAATCACCGCGCGCCACGACTTCTCAAAAGTGCATCCGCACCAACGACATCGAAAACGTCGGCCGCACCGCCCGCCACCACACGTTTTTTGAGATGTTGGGTAATTTCAGTTTCGGGGATTATTTCAAGAAACAGGCCATTGCTTGGGCTTGGGAACTTTCCACGGAAGTTTTCGGTTTACCGGCGTCGAATTTGGTTGTTAGCGTTTTCCGAGAAGATGACGAAGCTTTTGCGATTTGGCGCGATGAAATTGGCATTCCGGGCGATCGGATTCAGCGCATGGGAGAAGATGACAATTTCTGGCAATCCGGCCCGACTGGCCCCTGCGGCCCCTGTTCGGAGATTTACTATGATTTTCACCCAGAGAGAGGCGACAATATTGACCTCGAAGATGATACCAGGTTTATCGAATTCTACAACCTGGTTTTCATGCAGTACAATAAAGATGCAGAGGGCAATTTAACCCCGCTGCAAAATCAAAATATTGATACTGGCATGGGACTGGAACGGATGGCGCAAATCCTCCAGAAAGTCCCCAATAATTACGAAACAGATTTGATTTTTCCGATCGTTCAATCGGCGGCGGAACTTGCCGGAATTGATTACCACAATAGCGATGAAAAAGTCAAGGTTTCGCTGAAAGTAATTGGCGACCATATTCGGGCTGTGGTGCACATGATTGCGGACGAAATTCGCGCGTCGAATGTTGGTCGGGGTTACATTTTGCGCCGGTTGATTCGCCGGGTGGTGCGCCACGGGCGACTGATTGGAATTCAGGGCGAATTTACGGTGCGGGTGGCTGAAAGTGCGATCGCCCTTTCGGAAGCTGCTTATCCGAATGTGCGGCGGCGGGAAGCTCAAATTAAGGCGGAATTGGCAAGGGAAGAGGCGCAGTTTCTCAAGACTTTGGAACGCGGAGAGAAGCTGCTGGAGGAAATTCTCAAAAAAGCTCTTGTGGAACAGGCATCTTGCCTGTTGCTTTCTCAGGGCGGGCAAGATGCCCAACCCCTACTCCCCACAGCAGAGATTTCTGGGTCTCAGGGCGGGCAAGATGCCCAACCCACAGCAGAGATTTCTGGTCAAGATGCTTTCACTCTTTACGATACCTACGGTTTCCCCTTAGAACTGACTCAAGAAATTGCTGAGGAACAGGGAATTACTGTGGATTTGGACGGCTTTGAAGCGGCGATGAAGGAACAGCAAAGTCGCGCTAAAGATGCTCGCCAAACAATCGATTTGACGGTGCAGGGTTCTTTGGATAAGTTGGCTGAAACAATCCAAGGAACTGAGTTTGTCGGTTATGCTGAATTGTCTAGTTTAGCTGAGGTAGAAGTTATCTTGGTTGACGGCAAATATGTGGAGGAAGCAGCGGCGGGAACAGAGGTACAAGTTGTTTTGAACCAAACGCCGTTTTATGCTGAATCCGGCGGACAAATTGGGGATAAAGGTTATTTGAAAAGCGGAGATAATGGTGATGGTTTGTTAGTAAGAGTTGATGATGTGAAGAAGGAATCGGATTTCTTCGTGCATTTCGGCTTGGTGGAACGGGGAACGCTGAGAGTTGGCGATAGTATTACGGCGAAAATTGACAACAGCAGCCGCCGCCGAATTCAGGCTAACCACACAGCAACTCACTTATTACAATCAGCTTTGCGGAAAATTGTGGACGATTCGATTTCGCAAGCTGGTTCGCTGGTATCGTCTGAGAGATTGCGGTTTGATTTCAATTCTCCGCGCGCTGTCACAGCAGAAGAGTTGCAGAAAATTGAGGATTTAGTTAATAGTTGGATTGCTGAGGCGCACGCTGCTGAGGTTGCAGAAATGCCGATCGCCCTTGCGAGAGAAAAAGGCGCGACTGCGATGTTTGGCGAGAAGTACGGCGATGTGGTGCGGGTTATCGATTTTCCCGGCGTTTCGATGGAATTGTGCGGCGGAACTCACGTCAGCAATACCGCAGAAATCGGGCTGTTTAAGATTGTTTCCGAAGCGGGGGTAGCGGCGGGAACTCGCAGGATTGAAGCGGTTTCCGGTCAAGCTGTTTTAGACTATTTGAACGTGCGGGATAAGGTGGTGCGCGATTTGGGCGATCGATTTAAGGCGAAGCCTGAAGAATTGCCGAACCGGATTACTAATTTGCAGAATGAGTTGAAGGATACTCAGAAACATTTGGCTGCTGTGAAGTCGGAATTGGCGATCGCGAAATCCGACCAGTTGCTGAGTGCGGCTGAGGATCTCGGCGAATTCAAAATCATTGTAGCTCAATTGGGTGATGTGGATACAGAAGCGCTGAAAACTGCGGCGGAAAGATTGCAGCAAAAATTAGGAAATGCTGCGGTTGTTTTGGCATCAATTCCTGAACCGGATAAGGTAAGTTTGGTTGCAGCTTTTAGTCCTGAAGTCAATAAGAAAGGATTGCAAGCTGGCAAGTTTATCGGGGGAATTGCTCAAATTTGCGGCGGAAAAGGCGGCGGGCGGCCGAATTTGGCGCAAGCTGGGGGACGCGATGCAAGTAAGTTGCAGGAAGCGTTGGAAAGTGCTCGCAATTTGTTAGTTGAAGGGTTGGGGTAATTACCGTAGGGGCGGGTTCACCAACCATAATTGCCAATAATCGACAATCTGATAAACCCGCCCCCACCCAACCATAAATCACCATGTACATGATGCTTGTAGGGGCGGGTTCACCAACCATAATTGCCAATAATCAACAATCTGATAAACCCGCCCCCACCCAACCAAAAATACCAACCTACATTTTCCGATGCGATGCAAATTCCAGGTTGATGTGGGCGATCGGTGGTGGGGGGCGGGTTTATCTAGATTGTTGGTAATCGTTAGATATTGTTGGTGGAACCCGCCCCTACAAAATCTGGGTAAAGGTATTGTGCCAAAATCCCTGGTTTTTCCCCCACAATAAATGTACAATATCCCAAACATGGATAGTGCATCGCAAGGGCGATCGCATTTTATCAAGTAGCTAGTGAAGTTTACAAAGATAGAATCAAAGGAGAACGGGGTGAGAATACAGTTGCCCCCGCCATAATCCCGGTTCCGGGCGGGCAAATCGCCCGCCCCAGAAAAAGATTAGCCTTAATATTGAGGTACAGACGGGTCTACTTCTTCACTCCAAGCAGTAATTCCGCCCTTAACATTAATCCCCTCAATTCCAGCTTCCTTCAAAATCCCCAAAGCCTTCGCAGAACGCCCGCCCATTTTGCAGTGTGCAATCAAGCGGTGGCCGTTCAACAATTCCTTGACCTTAGCGACACCTGCGCCGTGTTCGATATCCGGCAAAGGAACCAAAACCGACCCAGGAATTTGACAAATTTGATACTCATTGGGATTGCGAACATCCAACAATACAAAATCCTTCGCACCGCTGTCGATTAACTCCTTAAGTTCTGTGACAGTCATTTCAGGAACTTGGATTTTGGCTTCCTCTGCTGTTGGTGGAATCAATCCGCAGAATTCTTCGTAATCGATTAACTTTTCAATTACCGGACGCACTGGATTTGGCCGCAATTTCAATTGCCGGAACGTCATATCTAAGGCATTGTAAAGCAACAGTCTGCCGCTCAAAGTAGTGCCTTGACCCAAGATAATCTTGATAGCTTCCGTTGCTTGGATAGAACCGACAACTCCGCACAAAACGCCTAAAACGCCGCCTTCTGCACAAGAAGGAACCATCCCAGGAGGCGGGGGTTCCGGGTACAAATCGCGATAATTCGGGCCGCCTTCGTAGTTGAAAACTGTTGCTTGCCCTTCAAATCGGAAGATAGAACCGTAGACGTTGGGCTTGTTTAGAAGGACGCAAACGTCGTTCATCAAATAGCGAGTCGGGAAGTTGTCCGTGCCGTCGATAATGATATCGTAAGGAGTGGCAATGTCGATCGCATTTTCCGAACTAACGCGAGTTTCGTACAAATCAACTTGGCAAAAAGGATTAATTTCTAAAATCCGATTTTTAGCCGACTCAATCTTCGGTTTCCCAACCCAAGAAGTGCCGTGAATTACTTGCCGCTGCAAATTAGAATGGTCTACAACATCAAAGTCTACAATCCCAATGCGGCCAACACCGGCGGCTGCTAAATACAGCAGCAGCGGCGAACCGAGGCCTCCCGTACCGATGCAGAGCACGCTGGCAGCTTTGAGACGCTTCTGCCCATCCAATCCCACTTCTGGCAGGATCAGGTGGCGAGAGTAGCGTTCGTATTCTTGTTTGTTGAGCTGGATCTCCTCCAGATTAGGATTTAGCATGATATTGTGTGTAGCGCAGATTTTGAATTACATCCTATCTGAATCTTTCGCATTTTTACGTGTTTGTTATTTTTACTAATTATTTCTTAATCTCAGTCGGTTCCTGTGCGAGAATTTCCTCTGCTTGAAAGTTCCCCTCTCCGTCAAGACTCCAACTGCGGATGTCTTCCCAACAGCCTTGTCGGACGGACACAATGATATAAGAGTATTGGGCCCAGGCCAATGTCCGATCGCACTCTGAGGGCACTGCGGGACAATCCGTGTGAGAATGATATATACCGATAATATCCAGACTGCGATCGCGCCCATGTTTCATCGCCCGCAACATATCTTCGGGCTTAATAGCATATCTGCGTCGTTCTGTCAATCCTTTTTCTTCCGGCCAATTCTCCTGGGCCTGTGCACTCCAAGCATTCTCAGTCGGCCAAACTTCCACTAAAGTTTTAACATCGCCAGTAACTCGACCCAGCAACAAACCGCAGCATTCTTCAGGATAAGCGCTTTCGGCGTGGGTACGCATGGATAAAATATGAGAGTCGGAAAGTGCGATCGGCTGCATAGGATTTTATTGTAGTTTTTTTTGTCAAGTGCGATGGGCTTTTTTTTAAATTGTGGAACAGGCCGGAAAGCCTGTTCAATACTGGCTTTTCTGGAGATGTCTATTAATTTGAGGTTCCTGTAGCTGTTTGCAAAACAGTTCTATAAGCAATAACAGCTTCAGTTTGGTTAACATATCCTACATATTGACTCAATACAGAAAAGTCTAACTCAGGCAAAAATTCACTGCTGGAAATTAACTCATAACCAGACGCGCGCAAGTGGTAAATAGAAAATTGATCGTTAGCCCAAAACCAGACTTCAGGAACTTGCAAACCGCGATACACTTCTAGTTTGTCAACTCCACCGCTACTTAGAGCAATTTCGATCGCAATATCAGGGATTTCTGCAAGTGCACCCAAGCAGTAACACTCATCTGGTTCCGCACCCCGTCTCACAGCTTCGCGACGAAATGTAGCACTACCGTAACCGTTGAGATTAATTAGCCTTTCAACTGCATAATTTTCTATCAACCGGGCAATAATTTTTTTAAGCCTTTCATGTTCGGGCGAAGTCGTCATAATAATTTCTAACGTTCCTTCCAAGTAAGTCATCCTGGGGAATCCATCGACAAACATATCGGAAAGTTGCTCGTATTGTTCCCAAGTCACATCATATAGAATGATGCGCTGTTCAGTCGCTGGAGCGAGAGTTTTTGGATCTAAAAGTAGCATAACTAATTACCTGCACTTAAGATATCTCAACGTTAGATTTTTTCGTTCTTTCTCAACTTCTTCTCTGTGTCCTCTGTGGTCTCTGCGGTTCGTAAAAAAAGTTCCTATATAAATTTAACGAACCGCGAAGACGCTTATGACACAAAGGAAGAGAAAAGAAGGGGAAAAAGAGTTAATTCAATCAAGTCGGAGTTTGCTGCAACTCAGGCCGCTCATCTGGAACGATCGCACCTTCGACAGGACACACCTGCAAACAAATACCGCAGTCAATACAGGTATCAAAATCAATCCAAAACCAATCAGTCCCCTTGACATTTTTGCCGGGGCCGGGGTGAATGCAAGCAACCGGACAAGCGCCGACGCAATCAGCAATTCCCTCGCAAATATTCGTAACAATAGTGTGTGCCATAGTGTTCTCTCAAAAGATTTTAGTTAGATAGGGAATTAGCAATTAGCAATTGGCAAAACCTTCTCTCAATCAGCAGGATACATAATATCATATCGGGTGATTTTTAACCAATTACCAACTACTAATTACCAATTACCAATTACCAATTAGCCTAATTTACCGTTTCAATTGTTGGCAATCCTTCGGCATTTACCCAAGCAATTTGAGCAATTCGTCGATCGCGCGCATATTCCCGCGCCGACTCTGCTGTCTCCCGACTCTCCAAATCTATTTCCACCCGAACTAGGTGAGTAGAGTCTCGGAGTTTGCGAGCGTAAGCAAACGCGGCGGCACTAGCTTCAGGAGTTTGAGCCACAACCAACCAGTCGCTAGCTGGCGTCTCCGTGGGCAACTGCCCCTCTGTCAGCAAAACTTGGTGCAAATCTTCAATATTCAGACAAAACCCGATGCCGGGGGAATTTTGCCCTTGGGGATCGAACAGTCCCAACAGTTGGTCGTAGCGTCCCCCTTGTCCTAAAACTCGCTGTCCTGTCTTGCTGCTGCTGACAACTTCAAACACAATTCCAGTGTAGTAGTCAAATGTTTGAATTAAACTCAAATCGAGGTGAATGTGGGATTTTAGATTTGGAATTTTTGACTGGCATTGGTGCAGCAATTCGATCGCCGATTTGAGATTATTTAACGCGGCTTGCTGCGGCAAATCTAAATCCAGCTTGGCAACAATTGGCAACACCTCTTCTGGGCGGCCGCGCAAGTCAAATAATAGCAGAGCTCTTTCTCGCAATTCGGTTGACAGCGGCAAAGTTTCCAAGGCAATTCGATCGAGATTGGCGATCGCCCCCCGAACTTTTTGGCGGACGTTTGGCGGAAACGGTTCTAGCAATGTTGCAGTCAAGCCCGCTTCTCCCAAAACCAAATGCCACTCATCAATTTCCAAGCTTTGCAAGCACTCTGACAGCAGCAGCAGCACTTCCGCATCCGCAACCGCCCCCCCCGCGCCAAGCAGCTCTACCCCAGCTTGATAGAACTCCTGTTGCCCGCCTGAGCCAGTATCGGGGCCTTTGCGGAACACGTTGGCGTTGTAGTAGAGGCGCTGAGGTTGCCAGCGAGTCCCGGCCATCCGCATTGCAGCCGCGCGCGCGATGGATGCTGTCAATTCCGGCCGCAAACCAAGTTCTCCATCCTCGGCGTCTTGCAGTTGAATTAAGGTCGATCGGTCGATCGCGCCCCCAGCCATCAAAGTTTCCAGCCTTTCTAGAGTTGAAGTAATAATCCGGTGATAGCCCCAGCGGTGAAAAACCTGCTGTAAGCGCCGTTCGATCGAAATTTTTTGAGCAACGTCAAGGGGCAATAAATCTCTTGCACCCGATGGGGGTTGGTGAACCATATCAATTTTAGATTTTAGACTTTAGATTTTAGATGGGGCTTAGAAGCTTAGCTTTATGGACGGTGTTAAAGTCTAACCAGGCCAGCTTAACATTCGACTTTAACAAATTAAGGTGTCATCTCTATTTTCGATTTTCGATTTTCGATTTTCGATTGGGCTTAGAAGCTTAGCTTTAGGGAACGGTGTTAAAGTCGAAGAAGGCCAGCTTAACCTTCGATTTTAACAAATTAAGGTCTAATATCGTTTTTGTTGGCATCGGAATTATCATTTTCCCCGTCAGTGCGATCGTCCCGTTCTTTCTGGAGCATCCGCGATCGCGGGACGATCGCACTGACGGTATAATTCTGACTGCGATCCGATGTGATATCACCAACTCTGGATTCTTTTGAGCCAGAGCACTCCACTGCTGAGCAGTTTACCAATTTCTCAATATTCCCGACTCACAACTCACAACTTCTCACTTCTTCTTCCCGCCAAACAAACTTGCAAAAAATCCTGGTTTATCGTCACCTTTTTTGGCCTTTGCGGAAGCTTGTTCCAGCTTTTTCTTAACCTCCAAAGCCGTCGGTTCTTCAGGATTTGATGCCAAAGCTTTGTTCATCTCAATTTTTGCCATTGTGGCTTGATTTTGTTCAAGGTAACACATTGCTAACATAGCGTGAGCCTTGCTGTGTTTTGGATCTCGCTTCATGGCTTCCCTCAACTCCAAACTTGCTTTAGCGTAATTTTTGCTGTCCATAAATCCTTGAGCTCGGCGGCAATAGGCTTCGGTCTGTGAGTTTGGGGGTTCGACTTTAGGCGGAGGAGGCGGCGTGGGATTTACTGTGGCTGAGGTTGCTGCTACTGTTTTTTCTGTGCTAGTTGGGGGTGTGACTTTTGGGGGCGGACTCACTGTAACCGCACCACCACCACCCATGCGCTCTTTTCGCAGCAGGTAAACCATGTTGAGTTCGCTAATTTGATCGATCGCCTCTTGCGTTTCCTTAACTGATTCGTACTGCTTGAGAGCGAGTTTGCTAACTGCTGTTTTGTAAGCTTCTTCCCAATTTTGAGCGGTAGCTAACTGTTTGGCTGCTGCGCTTTCAATTTGCATTTTCGCCTGTTCTTTAACGACGCGCTTGGCGATGGCTGCTAAGAGTAGGGTGTATTCTTTGCGATCGCTTTCCTTAGAGAATTTATTGTAAGCCGGATTGACTACTTTTGACAAAAATTGGTTAGCCCAATCTTTATCAGCTTGGCTTTCAAAAGAGCAAGTATCCGAATGCAATCGGCGGGCGATTTTCATGTAGCGCTTGCGGATGTCGTTAAACTCGGCGTCTAAGGGAATTCCCAAAATTGCGTGCTGATCTGTAAAGTCGTACTTGAACAGCCCTTTTGTCATTTCAAAAGACATAACTTTTACTCTTCCTTTCCTGGCTTTTCACTATTCTTTAATGTAGCTTGACTCAAGGGGTTGTGACCCCCGTACTACCCCCGATCTCTGGCTGGGGGGACGTTACTTCCAAGAAGATAAGGGAGGAACTGCTAGCAGTGCGCTGCTGAGTTCGGCGTGTATTTTGCCGTTTGTGGCCAAAACCCGACCTGAGTTCATCTCAAAGGCACTGCCGTCATAAGCTGTAATTTGACCTCCGGCTTCGGAGACGATGACTACACCGGCGGCTACGTCCCAAGGGGCGAGTCCCCGTTCCCAGTATCCGTCCGATCGCCCCATCGCGAGGTGTGCGAGGTCTAGGGATGCGGAACCGCTGCGTCGCACGCCTTGGGTGAGGTGGGTGAGGTGACAGAATTCGGCATAATTATTGTCTGCTGTTTCGCGCCGATCGTATGCAAAGCCAGTGACTAGCAAGCTGGTTCTCAATTCTGAGATTTGGGAAACTTCGATCGGTGATCGGTTGCAGGTTGCTCCCAATCCTTTGCCTGCCCGAAACAATTCATTATGAAAGGGGTCGTAAATTACTCCAATTTGTGGTATACCGTCGATTAAAAGTCCGATCGACACGGCCCAAAAAGGATATTGGTGAGCATAATTTGTTGTGCCGTCCAAAGGGTCGATCGCCCACAGGTATTTGCTGCTAGCATCCCCTAATTTGCCGGATTCTTCGGCGAGGATGGCGTGGTCGGGTACGTGGCGGCCCAGAATTTCTAAGATGACGACTTCTGAGGCTTTGTCGGCTTCTGTGACTAAATCGCCCGATCGGCCTTTTTCTTGAATTTTTTCTAATTTTCCGCAGAAAGATTGCAGGACGGAACCGGCGGCTAGGGCTGCTTCGGTGGCTATTTCTAAGAAGTTTTGCAGTTGATTGTCAGTCATTTGTTAGTTGTTAGTTGTTAGTTGTTAGTTGTCAGTTGTCAGTTGTCAGTTGTTAGTTGTTAGTTGTCAGTTGTCAACAATTCCCAACTGACCGAAAGCATCCACGATACCCGCCACGTGATTCATCCGTCCAGAAATAAAAACCTGTACCCGATGAAACTTGCCCCCCGAATTTATCGGTGGGGTCAATGCTTCAATCTAAAATCTAAAATCTAAAATCTAAAATCGATTGACTATTTCCGATTTTGCTGGCGGAATTCTGCAGGAGTTTGGCGCAAAGCTCGTTCTGGATTCCACAAGCCTTTACCCATGAGTCTCGCCCATTCTTGAGCGTTGATGAGTCGCTGCTGGTATTTGGTGTTGGGCGATCGCGCTGAGGCCAGGGCATAACCTTCTTTGATTAGCTGTTCGTTGAGCAAAATTTTATCTTGCCACAAGTAGGCTAGTTTGCGATCGAACCGATCTTTCTGTTCGATGTCTGATTCTAACAATACCTCTTTTCCCCCAGTTAGCTGTTCTAGTCTTTGTTTGGCTGCTTCTCCCCAAGGCTGCTGTTTTAAATCCGGCGCATCAATACCAATCAGCCTGATTTGTTCTAATAAGGCTATTTTGTCGGCTGTACTGATAACTTCGATTGTTTGGCCGCTGATGGCCCTTTCTACTTTGGCGATCGTACCTTGGGGAATTTCTGGTTTTTGGCAGCTAGCTAGCAACAGACAAAGGGCGATCGCACATAATCGATAAAGCATGGATAATTGGTAGTTGATTATTTATCAAATTGCCTTATTCTTCATCCAACGGCAAACCGGCTCGAACTTTACCTTTGCCGAAGTAGCGGCCGAACTGCAGTTCGTACACTTCGTCTTCGTCTTGCGTCTCTACCTCGATGTTGGAACGGGGATAGCTGACGCACAGCAGGGCATAACCTTCTTTTTGCAGTTCCACAGACAGCCCCATTGCTTCTGGCTGGTGCAGTTCGCCCGACTTGACGCGCACCGCACAGGCGGTACAAGCGCCGTTGCGGCAGGAAAATGGCAATTCTACTCCTTGGTTTTCCGCGCTTTGCAGGATGTAGCGGTCTTCGGGTACTCGCACGGTGTGGCGATCGCCTGTCTGTCTGTTATGAATTTTAATTGTGTAAGAGTCAGTCATGGAATTTTAGATTTTAGATTTTAGATTTTAGATTGGGGTTTGGCGAGCAAACTCCTTTAGATGAAGGGGTTTGCGACCCCAGGAGGAGAATCCAAGCCGCGTCGTTTGACACCCTACCCACATTAAACAGTAAATTTATGCCGTTACCCCTTCCCAAATCAGATTTGTTCTGCTAATATAGTTTAGCTGTGGCTAAATGAATTAATTTAGCCCTGGAGAGGTGGCCGAGCGGTTGAAGGCGCACGCCTGGAAAGTGTGTTTAGGGCAACTTAACGAGGGTTCGAATCCCTCCCTCTCCGTTAATCAAGCTGTTCAGGCAAAAAAAACAGCTTGCAAAAAAAAATCTCATATCTGAGATAAATACTTTGATTAGAGCGATCGCCCTTGAATTCTTGTAGAAAACTCAAGGGCGATCGCTTTTCAATGTTTGAGTGTAAATTAGGGCGATCGCGCCGAGAATAAACGCCCCGATATAATGCCAATACTAGAAAACCATAGTGACGCTCGTACACCAATCGCCAGCGATATGGTCTAGGAGCGTCACCTAATTGTTTTTTCCAAATTTATCTTTGAACTGATCATACCTTAATTCAGCAACGCCTAATAATCGGTAACATTCAGGGACTGCCGGCATAGGGCCAGATGCCTCAGGCATGGGCATCTGGCATCGGGCATCGGTAATACTTAGTGGTTACTGGTTAGTAGTTTTTCTAATCACAAATAACCAATGCCCTATTCCCAATGCCCAATTTCCAAATAAAATAAACAAGCTACGTGAGATTTTAAAATAATCGCCTAGTGCTTTAGCTTGTGCCTTGCTAATCGCTCTTTTCCCATTCACCACCTCAGACACTACACCGCTCGATCCAATGATACCTACCAAGTCCGCTTGACAGGTGCCGCTGGATTCCATCTAAACTGCGGGGTACTCCCACCAGACCGCTAGACGCGGTTGGTGGCGAGGGGGATAGCAGGTCGGTGAGGAATCCCACGCCCCAACAACTTTGACAGCTCAAAGAGTGAGTGGGGTGGGTGACGAACCGACAATTACTCTGCGATATCACTCTGGTTTTCGACATATTTTCTAACTTGTTCAACGGTAACGCCGCCACAACTGGCAACGAAATAGGCACCCGTCCAGAACGCTGGTTTACTGTAAATTAGGTTAACAATATCAGCAAATTCCTTGCGAAATAGCTCATAGCACTAAGCATGATATAATAATCCTATGCTACTCACTTATCAGTACCGATTGCAACCAAACCAAGAACAGGCGGCGACTTTGAGCCACTGGGGTGAATTGTTGCGTCGGCATTGGAACTATGCTCTTGGACAAAGATTAGATTACCTTCGTCGCACCCGCTCTTCAATCGATAGATGCAGTCTGATAAGTGAGCCAATTGGTGAGATTCCTGCACGAGTTGATTACTATTCACAAGCTGCCAATTTAAAGGAAACAAAATCATTATTTCCTGAATATAAAGACATTTATGCTGACTGCTAACAGCAAAATTTAATGCGGTTAGATAAGGCTTGGAAGCGATGGTTAGTCCCCGATAAAAGCGGTAAGAGAGGCGGTAAACCCAGGTTTAAGAAACAGGGTGATCTTTGTTCGATTACATTTCCCAGAGTCAATTCTGCCAAAGCCGGAGCGAACTTAAATAGTAGCACTTTAAAGTTATCTAAAATTGGTGAGATTCCAGTAATATTGCACCGTCCGATACCCGACGGTTTCGATATTAAACAAGCAACAATCGTTAGCAAAGCTGATGGTTGGTATATAAGTTTCGCACTTGAAGATAACACAGTACCGACTTCCTTACCTGTTGATAAAATTAAATCTGCGGTGGGAATTGATGTTGGATTAGAAAAGTTTCTAACTACTAGTGACGCTGAAGCAATTGCCGTTCCTCTGTTCTACCGCAAGGCTCAAGCTGTTCTAGCACGGAGACAACGCAAGTTAGCCAGACAGTCCAAGGGGTCTAACAACTATCAAAAACAAGCGAATAAAGTTGCTAGGTTGCATCTGCATATTGCCCGTCAACGCAAAGATTTTCATTATTCTGTAGCTCATTATTTATGTACAACTTACGATCTGATTGGATTCGAGAAATTGAATATCAAGGGTCTAGCTAGAACCAGATTAGCTAAATCAATACTCGATGTTGCATGGCGGACGTTCTTGAATATATTGCAAGCAGTAGCGGTAAGACGCGGTAAGCATACCCAAGAAGTTGATGCTAAAGGCACAAGTATTGAGTGTTTTAATTGTGAAGAAAGAGTTGTTAAAGACCTGTCTATTCGTATTCATAATTGCCCCAATTGTTCGGTTTGTTTGGACAGAGATTTAAACGCTTCACTGAACATACTTAAACGGACGGTAGGACAACCGTTTGCTGCTTGTGGAGGCTTAGTCAGTAGACAGCCTGTGAGACAAGAACTCTCATTTGTGAATTTGAGAAGCCCCCGTCAGACCGCTTTTAGCGGTTGACGGTGGGAGTTGTCACGATGTGTTGCAAAATCTCATGAGGCTCCGATTTGTCGATCGGATAATTTTCCGTCTCATAAACTTCAATCAGCGTGACTAACAACTTGTATAAAGCTCTCTCCTCTGGAGTGAGGTTTTTAGCGAACGTTAGCCGTTCTGCTACTGCCAGGAGGCGCTCGTATTCCTCTTCGGTTTCGATCGCCCTAGGAGCGATTTGTGCAAGCAATTTGCTATAAGTGGCTCCATCAAAAGTAAGGATCATTTTTTTATTTGTCTTTGTCGTATTCAGCCTGGGTTAGGAAATAAATGTCAATTAGGGAATTTTAGATTTTAAATTTTAGATTTTAGATAGAGGTAATTTATATCGAACTTAGCATCAGCGAGATTTGCCCCTCTGAACGAAGTACCCTCAGCATTTCCAATCTCTCGAACAAGCGCCGAGAAAGACACAAACGCAAACCAAAGATACAGCGGCGACAGCAAACCGAAACACATACCCCAAAACAGTTTGTGAGTGCTCAGAAAAGCGCTCGCCGTTGCACTGAACAAAAAAGCCGCTGCGTAAGTCGCCACACTTCCAGCCGATGCGATCGCAATCTGTGCAAATTGGCTACGAATCCGGGAACTCACAAAAAACATTAACACCCCGCCGATCGACATTCCAGCAAGAGCAGCCTGGGAATTATTATTAGTTGCAGTGCCAGCATAGAAAAATCCCAACAAAGCTCCTGATAGAATAGCAGAAATTGTTCGTGCCAATCTACCCGCTGAGGTTTGTGGCTGTTTGCTGGCGATCGCCGAAGCGAAACCAGCAGCGCTCAAAACCCCGTACAGCAACAGAACAAAAGGCCAACTGCCAGAGCCCGGTACTTGTCCTTGAGTTCCCAAAATCAGTCGAGTCAGAACATCGCCCACAACCAAACAAATCGCGATCGCCCCAGCACTCAAAACAGCTATCTGTCGCCGAGAAAGCCCGATTTTGGCACCGAGAAAATTCGCACCCGCTAACTGAGCATTTCTAAAATTGCAGCCTCGAACATCCGCACCGCTGAAATCAGCACCGTTAAGAACTTGTCCTTGGAACGATCGATTTCGTAAAATTTGATTGCTAAAATTATTGGAATCCGAATACTTCATATTAGTATAGGATGCTGGAAAATATATAAATCTGTCAGTGTTTCCGTCCCCAATCTCCAATCTAAAATGGTATGACTTATCGGCCCACGATCAAACAAATTTGGCATATTCTCGGTGTGGGAATATTGCTCGCACCAATACTACTCTACAATATTCCCTACTTTTTGCGTCCCCAACAAACAAACGAAGCCCGATCGCTCTTTCAGGGAATAGCCTACCGCAGGGAATTTCGGACTAATCCGCGTCCCACCCTAATTCACATTGTTAGCATCGACCTAAAAGCGCCGGGAATAGGAATTTTTGTCACTCCCGGAAACCCAACACCCGATTTAACAGAAACCAATGCCCGCACGGCTACTGAATTCCTGAAAGAATTTAAATTGCAATTAGCAGTCAACGGCAATTTTTTTTATCCCTGCATCGAGGAAGCACCTTGGGATTACTATCCCCGCAGTGGCGATCGAGTAAATAATGTCGGACACGCCATTGCCAAAAGTCAAGCTTATTCTCAACCAAATCCAGACTTTCCCGCCCTTTGTTTTGATGCCAAAAACCGCGCTCAAATAATCGAAAACGGCACTTGCCCTGCGGGAACAGCCTATGCAGTTGCCGGAGATACTTTGCTGGTAAAAAATGGCAAACCCGTAGCACAAAGCCAGAAAGAACGCACACAGGATAAACCCTATCCCCGTGCCGTCGTGGCGATCGACAAAACAGGCGACAAGTTGTGGTTAATTCTGGTAGACGGCAAGCAGAGGCTTTACAGTGAAGGGCTGAAATTGAGCGAAATAACTGATATTTCGATGCAGTTGGGAGTTGAGACAGTGCTAAATTTAGATGGTGGCGGGTCGGTAACTTTTGCAGTAGCATCGCCGTCAGGAGCGAAACTGTTGAATGCTCCGATTCAGAATAAAATTCCCATGCAGGAACGTCCAATTTCCAATCATTTGGGATTTTATGCGCGGGATAATTAGGGTTTTAAATTGCGCTTTTATCTCCGCAACTTGGGGTTAAAAATGATTCTATTCTGCACTGCGCCCAAGCCGCAGGTTGTATAAAATTGGCTGTTAAAACATATTTAAAAAAATAAATGATGCCTCCGCCTACTCAAATAAATAGGGTACTGATTGCCTTAATTACTAATACAAAAGCTCGCTTAAATACCCACAAAAATTCTGATTCAGCAGTGAAGTTTTTTTAAATCTGCCCCAAATCCGGGAATAATTGCTAAAATTGTAAAGAAACGTAACAAAAATTTATAATTGGCTTATGAAAATTAACGAAATCCAAGCAGCGCTGCAAAGTTCGGATTCTCAAGAGAGGCTGCGGGGGGTAACGGCTCTGAGAAAGTGCGATTCTGCGGTGGCGCTACCGATGTTGCTGAGCAAAGTGGACGATCGCGAGTTTATGGTGCGATCGTTCGTGGCGATGGGATTGCGGCAGATTCAAACTGCGGAAGCTTTTGCGGCGCTGTTAAAAATGATGCAGTTCGATCGCGATCCGAACGTGCGCGCCGAAGCCGCTAACTCTTTGTCAAGGTTCGGAACCGAGGCAATTTCTCATTTAGTGGAAGCTTTTCGCCGCGATGACAATTGGCTCGTCCGCCGCAGCATTATGGCTCCGCTGTACGAAATGCAGTGTCCTGATGCAGTATTTGAAATTTGTGCGATCGGTCTTGGCGGCGAAGATTTACCTGTTCAGGAAGCAGCAATTGACGGATTTGGTCTGCTGGCAAATACCCGGAAGCAAGAACAGGCATTGCAGCAATTATTACCTCTAGTAAGTTCGGATAACTGGGGAATTCGGCTGCGAGTTGCTCGCGCGCTGAGCAAATTTGACAATCCTCAAGCTCGCGCTGCTGTGAGCTATTTGGCAAAAGATCGAGATCATCGGGTTGCAGGTGCGACTTTGGAAGCTTCGCTTTAAAACAACGGCTTACAAGCTCGACTGCGCTATCTGCGGTATCGTGCCGAAAAAACCCCGGCCCAGGGAATGTTCACGCGGTTCTGCCGGGAGGAATGGATCGAAGAATACATTCACGGCTTTTTGTTCAATTGGGAACGCAAGCTGGCACAATTGGTAAGTAACAAGAATTAATTTTAATACAAGCTTCAGCCACTATACTAATAAGTGTAGGTTGGCATGAGGAAAATGCCAATGGTCAAAAAAAATCGCAATGTAGTTAGTTCCAATTCAGACAGCAAAGTCAAAATCGGACTTTCGCTGACTTCTTCTAGTGCCGATCGATTGAACACGATCGCTCGAAAGCTCGGAATATCAAGGTCGGAGCTCCTAGAACGCTTGGCACAAGGCGCTCTGGATATTTCAAGCGACAAGACGGAAGTTAGTGTCACTTGGAAAAAAGGTGAAGAAACGCAGGTAGAAGCCGCCCACTTGCAAGGGGAAACAGCCGAAGAAAGCGAATTTAATGACGCTGTAACGGCAGAAACTCTATCGGACTCGGTGAGTGTAAAGCCAAATCCGCTGCAAGAAAGTTACGAAACTTTACAGAAGCAGTTGGCTGAACGCGAAAGTTCGATCGCTTCTTTGCAGCAGCAACTCGCTACCGAAAAGCAAAATCTCGAAAGCCAATTAGCCGAAACAGTAGCGAAGTCAAGTTACGAAACTTTACAGAAGCAGTTGGCTGAACGCGAAAGTTCGATCGCTTCTTTGCAGCAGCAACTCGCTACTGAAAAGCAAAATCTCGAAAG
>NZ_JAUBOV010000017.1:75837-76180 GCF_036700405.1 Microcoleus sp. T3_D1 | reverse complement strand
CCAATTAGCCGAAACTGTAGCGAAGTCAAGTTACGAAAGTTTACAGCAGCAGTTGAGTGAACGCGAAAGTTCGATCGCATCTTTGCACCAGCAACTCGCTACCGAAAAGCAAAATCTCGAAAGCCAATTAGCCGAAACTGTAGCGAAGTCAAGTTACGAAAGTTTACAGCAGCAGTTGAGTGAACGCGAAAGTTCGATCGAATCTTTGCAGCAGCAAATCACCGAAAAAGACCACCGGGAACACGACTTTGTGCAGCAGCTAGCAGAAAAATCGAGTTCGATCGAATCTTTGCAGCAGCAGCTAGCCGAAAAATCCAGTGCTCTGGAATCTTTACAGCAGCAA
>NZ_JAUBOV010000017.1:75575-75737 GCF_036700405.1 Microcoleus sp. T3_D1 | reverse complement strand
TTCGCCGAAAAAGAACATCGGGAACACGACTTTGTGCAACAGCTAGCCGAAAAATCCAGTGCTCTGGAATCTTTGCAGCAGCAATTCGCCGAAAAAGAACATCGGGAACACGACTTTGTGCAACAGCTAGCCGAAAAATCCAGTGCTCTGGAATCTTTGCAC
>NZ_JAUBOV010000017.1:0-75475 GCF_036700405.1 Microcoleus sp. T3_D1 | reverse complement strand
TCGCCGAAAAAGAACATCGGGAACACGACTTTGTGCAACAGCTAGCCGAAAAATCCAGTGCTCTGGAATCTTTGCACCAGCAACTCGCCGAAAAAGAACATCGGGAACACGACTTTGTGCAACAGCTAGCCGAAAAATCCAGTGCTCTGGAATCTTTGCACCAGCAACTCGCCGAAAAATCCAGTGCTCTGGAATCTTTGCAGCAGCAATTCGCCACCGAAAAGCAAAATCTCGAAAGCCAATTGCAGGAAACCGTGTCGAAGTCGAGTTATGAATCTTTGCAGCACGAGTTAGCAGAAAAGTCAAGTGTGATCGGCGATTTCCAAGTTCAACTAACCAAGTTGCAATCTCTAGAAAATCAATTGAGCCAGAGTGCGGCGATACAGCGAAATTACGACGCTTTGCAGCAACAGTCTCAAGAACAGCTAAGAACCATCAAAGCTTTACGGGAACAGCTAGGTCAAATGCAGGCTGTGGCTGGGATTGGCGAAGCTTATCTCAACAAGTGGCGCCGTCCCTGATTCTCTGATCGGCACGCCACAGTCTAACGCTCCGGGTGCGCCCAGAGCATTTTACCCCTAAAAAGTCCTCTAAACTCGACCTCCTTCCTCTTGTAGCGATAGATTTGAACCTGTCGCTACAAGAGCTTTTTATTGCAAAATATGAGCATAATATTAAGAAATATTACAATAAATAAATTTATGACAGGCGATCGCACCCCTTTTGGCAAATCCAGTCCCACAGACACTAAGGGCCGCGTCACGGTAATTGGAGGTGGCATCGGCGGGCTGACAGCAGCAGCCCTGCTAGCCCGCAGAGGATACAAAGTGCTAGTCTTAGACCAGGCGATCGTCCCCGGAGGATGCGCTTCCACCTTCAAACGCAAAGGCTTTACCTTCGATGTCGGCGCCACGCAGGTTGCAGGATTGGAACCCGGAGGCATTCACCACCGAATTTTCTCAGAATTAGATATAGAACTTCCCGCCGCGACACCCTGCGATCCCGCTTGTGCGGTGTTTTTGCCGGGAGAAACCGCACCGATTAGCGTGTGGCGAGATCCGCAAAAGTGGCAGGAAGAAAGGCAGCGACAGTTTCCCGGAAGCGAACCTTTTTGGCAATTATTGTCTGCATTGTTCAAAGCTAGCTGGAAATTTCAAGGGCGCGATCCAGTTTTACCGCCCAGAAACTTCTGGGATTTCTGGCAATTAATTCAAGCAGTTCGTCCCGATACTCTAATTACTTTGCCTTTCACTTTTATGACAGTGGGAGATGCTTTGCGGCTTTGTGGGTTGGGCGACAATTTGCGCTTGAAAACTTTTCTGGATTTGCAGTTAAAATTGTATTCTCAAGTTGATACTGAAGAAACGGCGCTACTTTACGCGGCCACGGCTTTAGGAGTTTCGCAAGAGCCGCAGGGATTGTATCATCTAGAAGGAAGTATGCAGGTGTTGAGCGATCGACTGGTAGAGGCGATCGAACTCTACGGCGGCAAAGTCCTGTTGCGGCATACAGTTGAAAGTATTGTCACAGCAAATGGCAAAGCCACCGGTACAGTGATTCGCAATCAAAAAACAGGCGAAGTTTGGACAGAAACAGCCGATCGCATTGTTGCCAACGTGACAGCGCAAAATCTAGTAAAATTGTTGTCAAGCGAGCCAAGTGTCGGCAATTTAACAGATAATTTATCGGTTAAATCAGAGACTTCAGAGACAACAAATCAACTCCCAAATCAAATGGCAGGCTACAAATATCGAGTTGATAAATTGCCGCCCGCATCCGGTGCATTTGTCATATATTTGGGAGTGCATGAAAGCGCAATTCCGGCAAATTGTCCGCCCCACCTTCAGTTTCTCTACGATTACGACGGCGAGATTGGGGAGAATAATTCATTATTTGTTTCAGTCAGTCATCCGGGTGATGGGCGAGCACCGGAGGGAATGGCGACAATTATCGCTTCCTCATTTACTGATACTCGAATGTGGTGGAATTCGGTTGATTATGAAGGATTGAAGCAAAAATATACCGCAGGGGCGATCGCCCGTTTGAGCGAATATTTCAATTTGACGCCAGAGTCGATCGTACACCAAGAAGCCGCCACCCCCCGCACCTTTGCCCGCTATACAGCGAGAGATAGAGGCGTTGTCGGCGGCATCGGGCAGCGAATACCAACCTTCGGCCCCTTCGGATTTGCCAACCGCACACCAATTAAAAACTTGTGGTTAGTAGGCGACTCCACCCATCCCGGAGAAGGTACTGCAGGTGTATCCTATTCTGCTTTAACAGTAGTGCGACAAATGGAAGCCGCCTCTAAAATCTAAGGAATGAGAATTAAATAACTTCCACAAGTTTGTGGGATGGGCGTCCCGCCCGTCCTTTTTGGACGGGCGGGACGCCCATCCCACAAGAACAATTAAAATTGTAAATTATTTAATTCGCGATCCTAAGAGGACACAGCAAGGCCGTTTCCCTACACCAAAAATAATTAATCGCGCGAGAGATGTAACTATCGCGCGATTAATTTTAGGGAATAGTCAACAGTCAACCATCATTCCGGTGTCACCAGAATTGATATCAACTACATTCTATGACTACTTGATAGAAATCTTTGCGCCCACAGCTTCAAGCTGTTTCTTCATTTCTTCAGCAGCTTCCTTAGCAATAGCTTCCTTAACTGCTTTCGGTGCGGCTTCTACCAAGTCTTTTGCTTCCTTCAGGCCCAGACCGGTAATTGCGCGGACTTCCTTCAGAATGGCGATTTTCTTGTCAGCAGGAACTTCTTCGAGCATGACAGTAAATTCAGTTTGCTCTTCTACTGGTTCAGCAGCAGCAGTAGCAGGGCCGCCCATCATCATCATGCCGCCGACAGGAGCAGCAGCGCTGACGCCGAAAGCTTCTTCAATTTGCTTGACCAATTCAGAAGCTTCGAGCAAAGTCAGAGACTTAAGTTTTTCCAAGATTTCGTCAGTTGCAGTAGACATTCGTTAAACTCCTAGTTTGATTGTAGATTTGGGATTTCAGATTTGAGATTTGCTCATTCATCCTTAGTTTTTCGTCTCCAGTCTTCTATCTATTGCTAAATACTAATGACTGAGGACTAATGACTAATTACTAATGACTTACGCAGATGTGCTTTCTGCTTCTGCTGGTGCTTCTGCTTCAGGTTGTGCTGGTGCTTCTGCTTCTGCTTCTACTTCTGCTGGTGCTTCTGCTGCTACTTCTGCTGAATCGCCGTCTTTTTCAGCATAAGCTTTAAGACCGCGAGCGATCGAAGTAGGAACTTGATTGATACCCACAGCCAACTTGGTTGCGACACCGTTGATAGCGCCAGCAATTTGAGCCATGAGTTGTTCTTTCGACGGCAGATCGGCTAATGCTTTAACATCAGCTTCTTTCAGTACCCGTCCTTCCATTACGCCGCCGCGAAGTTCTGTCTTCTTAGAGACTTTTTGGAATTCTTGGTAAGCTTTAATCGCGCCGCCAATATCTTCTTGCACGAACAGAAATGCCGACGTACCTGTCAGCAATTCTTGTATCGGCTGCCAGGTTTCGTTGCCTTCAACAGCAATTCGCATCAGCGTGTTTTTTGCCACTTGGCAACTGCTGCCTTTCGGACGCAAACGCCGACGCAAATCTGTGATTTCAGCAACAGTTAAGCCCGTGTAGTCAATCACGATCGCCAGTTGAGATTCGCTCAAGGTTTGCTTGAGGTCTGCAATAATCTCATTTTTTACTGCTAAACTTTTGCCCATACTTATTTCACCTCCTTTTAGGATCGAAAACTGCCCACCAAAAACCCCGACCTTAGAGCCGGGGCAGAGAATTAAAAATTAACAAGTCAGAATTAAAAATAGAAAATTTCTAATCTTTGAGTCTTGAGTTTTTATTTCTTCAGCCTCGGCAGGAAATTAAGCGATCGGCACCTGCGGTCTTCAGCTTATTGATTTTTGATTAGGCTATCACGAGAAGGCAGACATAGCAAGGCTATGACGCAAATCTTGTGAGAGATTTACACAGACAGCCGAAGCTGTCTTTTACCTTCTGCCTTCTGCTTAATTCTTTCTACGCAGCATCAAGTTTGGTATCGCGCAGAGCACTGATATCGACTTCGATCGACGGGCCCATTGTTGCGGATACGTACAAACTGCGCCAGTAGCGACCTTTAGCACCAGAAGGACGGTTGCGATCAACAGTTTCTTGCAAAGCATGAAGGTTGACGAGCAAATCTTCCGCTGAGAAAGCTGCCTTGCCAAACATAACATGAACGATGCCAGTTCGATCGGCACGGAATTCTAGTTTACCACCTTTAAACTCGTCGATCGCCTGAGCAATGTCAGTCGTCACCGTGCCACCTTTCGGAGAAGGCATCAAACCGCGCGGGCCCAACAACCGACCCAATTTTGCCACCAACGGCATCACGTCTGGGGTAGCAATCAGGCAATCGAAGTCCATCATGCCCTTCTGAATTTCATCGATCAACTCTTCAGAACCAGCAATATCCGCGCCGGCATTTAGAGCTTCTTTAACTTTTTCGCCCTTAGCAATCACCGCAATTCTGACTACTTGACCAGTTCCTTTTGGTAGCGATACAGTTGTCCGCAACTGTTGGTCAGTATATTTCGGGTCAATTCCCAAACGGATGTGAGCTTCAGCAGCTTCGCCAAACTTAGCGGTTGCTGTTTCTTTCAAAAGTTGCAGAGCTTCCAGCGGTAGATAAGGTCTGTCTTCAACTTTCTTTTGAAGTTCTTGCAGTCTTCGCGATACTTTCTTTGCCATTGTTATCTCCTGGGGTCAGTCGATTTTAGATTTTAGATTTTAGATTTTAGATTGAACCTATCGGACAATCTTAAAATCTACCAGTTTTCGGTTACTAGCGAAGCTTTGCTTCTCCCCCTGAACCGACTTAGGATTTGCGATTTGAGCTTGAAGATTTTAGCTTCAAAATCCTGAATTACTGACAACTGCCAACTGTCAACTGACAACTGACAACTGACTTCAATCCGCGATCGCCACGCCCATATTTTTAGCCGTTCCTGCCACAATTTTCATAGCAGCCTCAACATCATTAGCATTGAGGTCAGGCATTTTGGTTTCAGCGATTTCTCGTAACTGAGCCTGGGTAATCGACCCTACTTGCTTGCGATTAGGTTCTCCCGAACCCTTAGCAATGCCAGCGGCTTTTTGAATCAAAACCGACGCCGGTGGGGTTTTGAGAATAAACGTAAAACTGCGGTCTTCAAAAACCGAAATTTCTACCGGAACCACCAGACCCGCTTGGTCTGCGGTTCTAGCATTGTACTCCTTGCAAAACATCATAATATTGACGCCGTGCTGACCCAATGCTGGGCCGATCGGAGGAGCTGGGTTGGCTTTTCCCGCCGTAATCGCCAACTTAATTACTGCAACAACTTTCTTTGCCATTAGTTAGTTCTGTTTCTGAACCTGATTGAACTCCAATTCTACAGGCGTATCGCGCCCAAAAATCGAGAGTAAAACTTTGAGCTTGTTTCGTTCCGGGCTAACTTCAATCACATCACCTTCAAAATCCTTAAATGGCCCGGAAAGTACCACAACGTGGTCTCCAGCAGACATCGATACTTTGACAACTGGTTCTGATTCCTGAGCGTTTCTGAAGATCCGTTCTACTTCCGAATGACTCAGAGGTAGCGGTTTGACGTGACCCCTGCCGCGCCCGTAGCGGCGTTTCTGCTCTGCCCCGACAAAATTAATTACATTCGGGGTATTCTTGATCACCTGCCACGTATCCTCGTCCATAAACATACGGATGAGTACGTAGCCGGGAAAGATTTTTTCATCTGACTGCCGCCGGGAACCGTCTTTGCCGACTTTGATTGCCGGAGTTTGCGGAATTTCTACTTGAACGATGCGATCGGCAACATCCAAAGTTTGAATCCGCTGCTGCAAGTTTGCCTTCACGCGCTTTTCGCAGCCAGAGGCAACTTGAACAGCATACCAGCGAGCATCAATCTCCGGCACATCTGGCGATGCTGCCTGTCCCGTCGCTTCTGTGGAATACTCAGATTCTTCTGATGCAAAAGTCATGGCCCAAACACCTTTCCCGCGCCCCAGTTAAAGAAGTTATCCACCAAATAGATCAGGCTTGCTGAGAGGATTACCATCAAAAGCACGGCCAAAGACTCGCTGATTAGCTGCTGCCTGCTAGGCCAAACCACTTTGTCGAGTTCTTCTCTAGTTTCCTTAAAAAAACCCGCAGGGTCAAACCCAGGCGCTGTTATTTCTTGAGTTTCTTGAGCTTCGTCTTTTTTCGCCACGATTCAATCCCCCTTGCGATTTTAGATTTTAGATTTTAGATTTTAGATGGTGTGAGTGGCCCGCAGCTCTCAGATTTTGTGACACTAACCACTTACGCCCAAGTCCCAAATCTCAAATCTAAAGCCACGACTTTTTTACAAGCCCAACCAATCAACGGCGTAAATGCCGATCGCCGAAACCGACGATCGAGAAGCCACACCGAGCATTTGTTGATGGCATTTTTTGCGAACCGCCCACAAAAATTAATTCTACCCGAAAGTTTGCGGTTTTGACTGTTGCCAGCCAATAGTCCGGGCGCTTTCGGGCAGAATTTAAAGTTTGGTGATTCAGCGCGCCCTGGAGGACTTGAACCCCCGACATCAGGTTTTGGAGACCTGCGTTCTACCAACTGAACTAAGAGCGCACAGGTGAGGTTGCTGAAATTCGCTTAACCTCTAGATTTCTATTTTAACACAGTGCGCTCGTAAATGGGAAACTTTTTTTGAATTTTTTTAAATTTCCCATGAACCATGAACCAAAGGGAAGCTGGGTGCATTCCTACAGGGAGCGATCGAACCGCTGTTTGACGCGAGTAGCTTTGCCCACCCGATCGCGCAGGTAGTAAAGTTTTGCTCTGCGGACTTTCCCGCGGCGCATCACTTGGATGGTGGCGATGCGGGGCGAGTGAATCAAAAACACCCGTTCCACTCCGACGCCCTGGAACACGCGGCGAACGGTGATTGTTTCATTAATCCCGCCGTTACGCATGGCAATCACAGTCCCTTCGTAGGGCTGAACCCGTTCTTTGTTACCCTCTTTAATTCTTACGCCGACTCGCACTGTGTCGCCGACGTAAATTTCGGGGAGAACTTTGCTGAGTTCTACCTTGACTCTATTTATTTCTGCCGTTTCGATAGAACGGATTATTTCTGCGCCTTTCATAAAAAAAACTCGGTAATTGGGACACTCAGTGGCTTGAGCCAAGAGAGGGAAACGACCCTTCGACTACGCTCAGGGCATCGCACGAGCGGTTTTAACCGCCTACCCCTTTCGGGGCTAGACAAGTAGAGGAATGGTACTTGTCTAATCCCTGTATTGCCGGGAGCGCCTTGCCATTCCAGTAATGTTAGCTTCGCCAATGTTTTAAGAGCTTTTTAGACTTGCAACACTGTCTCAGTGACCTTAAGACTGTTTAATTGCAAATGACAGAGCAGGAAACTAGCTACGCATTTCCAGGTGTCGTGACTCAAAAAACGTAGTCAGTTAAGACTGAGGCTGGTCAGTACGGCTTGCGGGAATTGCTCTTGCAAGCCTAATCTCTTTCAGACCTGGGTTACTGACAATCCCTTATCATATATCAAACTACCCGTTTTATATCAAAAAATTTCTATGTTAGATACCTCTGGGGTCGTATTTCTGCAACTAGGGGCAATGGCCGCACTCGCCTTGTACGTCGCCGCCAACTTGGGGGCCAACGATGTCGCTAACTCGATGGGGACATCCGTAGGCTCGAAGGCCCTAACCCTGCGACAGGCAATAATTGTTGCAGGCATACTGGAGTTTTCCGGCGCAGTGCTGTTCGGGCAAGGAGTTTCCGAAACTCTCGCAACAGGAGTTGTGAATGCACAAGTGTTCGCTGCCCAACCGCAAGTATTTTTAATCGGGATGGTGTCAGTGCTGATTGCTTGCGGGATCTGGCTGCAAATCGCTACCAGTCGAGGTTTGCCGGTTTCTTCATCCCATGCAGTGGTGGGCGCGATCGCAGGTTTTAGCTGTGTTGCAGCCGGAATTAATGCGGTTGATTGGCGAACCATCGGCACCATCTCCCTAACTTGGGTGGCGACACCTGTTGCTAGCGGTGCTTTAGCCGCAATATTTTACAGTGTGGTGAAGTATTCGATTCTCGATCGGCCAGATCCTCTATCTCAAATGCGCGAGTGGATACCTTGGCTGAGTGCAGCAATGCTGAGCGTATTTGGGATAATTGTACTGCCGTCTGTTGTCGATGTTGCTTTGGTGCAGACAGGGGCGATCGCCGCGGCGCACGATCGATTTGGCTGGAATCTTCCAATTCACGATATTGTCATCGGCATCGGGAGTATGGGGGCGATCGGGCTGACACTCAATAGCTGGAACAAATTAGAATCAGTTGAGAAGGAAGAAGGTTCGGCAGCGGATTTTGTAACGGATGTAACGGATGTAACGGATGTAACGGATGCAAGGAATAAGAAAGAGGGAATATTTTCCCAATCTCCCACTCTCCCACTCTCCCCCTCTCCCCCTCCCCGCCACTCTCCCATCGAACAACAAATGGCGAGATTTCAAGTCTTGAGCGCCTGTTTTGTAGCATTTTCCCACGGTTCCAACGACGTAGGAAATGCCGTTGCTCCCCTAGCTGCGATCGCCTACATCCGGCGCACAGGTTCCTTTCCCTCAGAAGATTTCAGCGTTCCCCTGTGGATTTTAGTCCTCGGAGGCGCAGGAATAGTCATCGGTTTAACCATCTGGGGCAAAAATGTAATAGCCACAGTCGGCGAAAAAATCATCGAACTCCAACCAAGCGGCGGATTTTGCGCGGAATTAGCCACAGCCACCACAGTCTTGCTAGCATCCCGCTTCGGTTTGCCAGTTTCCACATCCCACGCTTTAGTCGGTGCAGTCGTCGGAGTCGGGCTGATCAAAGCTTGGAAAACAGTACGCTTGGAAACTTTGCTGTCAATTGGTTCGGCTTGGCTGGTGACAATTCCGATCGCAGCAGGTTTGGCTGCTATCATCTTCAGCATCGCGCAATCCATTGGGCAATTTTAGATTTTAGATTGAGGCATTTCACAACAGTCATCAGTCAACAGTCAACAGTCAACAGTTAACTAATCCGGCTTTGCTGAATACAGGTATGAATGGAAGATTTCGGAATTGCTATAAGCCCCCTTGAGGGTGAGTTTTGTAACATCAAGCGAAAAGTTGCTTCATACCGTGAATCAGCAACGCCCAAATTTAATTCTGGTAAGCCAAGTTAATGATCTTCAAGTCCCCCTTTTGTTGGCGTAGCCTGTCCAAAGGACATAGGGGGATGCGAGGGGGATCGCACCACCACTTATCTGAACGCAAACTGCTGTTAACTTCTGACCCAGAGAGACTTGGGCATCAAGCAATGTATATGTTTTGCTCCCGGCTCTATTTTGCCAATCCGTGCATCCATAGCTAAACTGGCAAGGGAATAGGCATCAAGGGGTACAAGTCCTTTTAGGGTCTGCATTCTCTCAATAAGACTCATAGCCGCCATGTTCATAGCCTGCATTGCATCACCATCGATGGCATGGGTGACAAAACTATCTGAGGTATCAGTGGTAGGGTTAGGGGCAAGGACTGGAGTTGGTTGTTTCGGTAACATGCAATAGACCCCTTTTAGTTGATTGACCACCTCTGCTACTCGACAATCACCGTAGTTTGCCATGTATTGACGAGCTTCAGTAGTGTTTAAGCCTTTAGATTCAGCAAGAAATTTTAGGGTTTCTTCTTCCAGAATATCGATCGCAATATTGAGGTCTCGATCGTAACCCATCGTTATCCAATGAGTATTTGACTCAATCCGTGGCCAAGTCAGGCGTTTACCCTTAATTACTTCTACAGTCAGGTTCAGTTCATTAAAGGCAGACTCGATCGCTGTTAAATTAATCTCACCATTACCTTGCACCGCATGGGAATCCCCAGACCACAATAAAGCTCCATCCACAAACACTGGTAAGTAAATCGTTGTGCCTTCTACGAGTTCTCTACAGTCGAGGTTTCCGCCAAAAGGTCCAGGGGGTACGGTGCTATATTGTCCACTTTCAGCCCTCGCCACCCCAAGAATACCGGGGAACGGACGCACAGGTAATTCAATCCCCGGCAAAAATTCTGTTACCCCACGCTTGAGGTCAAGGAAGAAATGTTTTACTTGGGGTTCAGGGAAGCTAGTTGGGAATTGCCCTAGGGCAAGATTACCCGGCAGGTTCCAGTTGGAGCCATAGGTACGAGGCACAATCCGATTAATTTTGACTTTGAGAGTATCTCCGGGTGCTGCGCCCTCTACAAAGATCGGCCCTGTAATCGTATGGGGGCCACGACCGGGATTATTTACCCGCAGTCTAGTAATTTCTTCGATCGATACCCCCGGCAAAACTTGATTCATGGAAGCCATCATGGTTTCCATGACAACGGTGTCCCCTGATTTAATCCGAGCGCGGGGTGTCTCTGCATTATTAAACCAACCCCATTGGACTGTCTCATCATTGGCTGGCAGTAAGTACACACCACCCTGATACTGTCCCACATATCCTTCCTGTAAAGCTGCCATTTCCGATCGATTGGTTGGAGTTTGAGCAATCAATTTATTTGGTAACAAGGTCGCAGCCGCAGCTACAGTCCCACCAAGAAGAAAATCACGTCGATTCGGCATAGCTTGCTTTTTTATGGTAAATGTCTGTAATCCCCTGATCCATCTAGATCAAAGCAAATATATTATTCAGGCTTATTCTTTTAGAATTTGTTATCTAAAATACAAATAGCTTAGAAAAGGAATAAACACTCACCATAAATCTATATCTTAAAGATGACAGATTTTGAGCATATTTATCTAATGTCTGAAAAAATAAGGATATTTCTGAGTCCGGTGATTTTTCGCCACTCAATTTCTGGATATTGAGACCGTACTTCTAGAGGGATATTTTTAACGGGACTTAAACAAATTTCAAGCCCCAATAAAGCCCAAACTAGCTTTGTAAGCAGAGAATACGTCCCAATTTTCATTCAGCCACTTGACAAACCTAAAAGATATTGCTGTCCGAAATGCTTCAAGCGCTTCCGTAAAGGTGTTTAAAGGTTTATTTGCCCATCTACGTCTTAATCCGCAGGTTTTGGTATGCCAGAGGATAAAACTGTAGGCACAAAATACCAAAATTAAAGGCCTCATTAGACTGCGTTTATCTCTCACTTGATATTCTTTTAACCCTAACCATCCCTTGGCTTCTCGATAGAAAACTTCTACCCAATTTCTTTGGGAGTAGGTCTTTACTACCCACTCTTCTGTTGCTGTGGATAACTCCACATTAGTCATCAAATAATCAATTTCACTGGCTTGTTCGACAGTCGCCGCATTCATGACGATGGCTACTACTTTCTTGCCTGTATACTTTGATAACTCGATTTCCATTGTCGCTACCCATAACGTTCTGGGTTTTTCTCCAGGGAGTTGAATAAGCGTGAAAGTTTCGGAGGGTAAGGCTCTTGCTAAATCATCTACTCGAATTTCGGCGTTGCTGAATACAAGTATGAATTCAAGTTTTCGGAATGGCTATAAGCCAAGTAGAGTGAGTTTTGTAACATCAAGCGAAAAGTTTATTCATACGCCAGAATCAGCAACCCCACTAATCCTTCTGATTGCCTCGGTTGGGATAAACTCGTGAAGGCAAAAGCTTCCAAGCCGCAGCATCTGCACCCCAGTTGCGAAAAATCTTCACTGAAGCGAAAATTTTAGCGAAACGCCAATTATAGTAACGCTTCCAGTCAGGAGGCCACTGGGCGGTTTCGTCAGCGGCTTGCAAAGCTCTGACTTCAGCTTCGAGTGCTGCGGCGTGGCGCTGCATGATAATTTCTAGTTGCAAAAAGTGTTCTTCGGGCGATCGCAATTTTTTTATATCCTAACTACAAGGGTGATAAAGCGTATTCCAGTATGGTAGGGACACCGCACCGTGCCCAAGGAGTGTCAACAACCAGCCTGAAACCCCAAGTCCGTCAGGGGTTGAAACCCCTGCCTCAAAGCTAAAGTCCTCTGAAGAGGACTGAGAAGAAGATTTTTAGGCGTTGGTGATTCTGGCGTATGAATCAACTTTTCGCTTGATGTTACAAAACTCACCATACTTGGCTTATAGCAATTCCGAAATCTTCCATTCATACCTGTATTCAGCAACGCCGATTTTTAAACTCATTAGTCCTCTTCAGAGGACTTTAGCTATTAGCCAGGGAATTCATTCCCTGGCGGACTGGCGGACTGGCAAATCGTCGGCTTAAGTTGACACTCCTTGGGCTCTTGGAGTGTCCCTTTTGTCCTCTTCAAACTCTGAGGACTTTAGTCCTCACTACAAACGCGATAAAGATTATTTTATTCGACGCATAAGCACGCGGGCTCCTCAATCACTTAATTCCTCCTCAAAGCAATGCTTCAGCTTTTGAGCCAGTACCTCAACGTTAGGCTTTCTCAACATAGTAAGATGATTCCCAGGAACTCTAATCACCTCTACTTTTTCCGTCGTTAATTCGCTCCAGCCAAGAGTCGGATCTTGATGATTCATGCTTAGCTTTTCCCTCGATCTAAACAGAGTAATTCGCTGCGGATAAATTTTCGGTACATAGCTGAGAGTTGCTTGACTATTAGCCTGAAATACAGTAAACATCGAGGGGATTGCCAGCTCGCGCCAGCTTCTTTCTTTTGACTCCTGAGATAGGATGCTAACCATAACAGCCTGTTTCCAATTCCAGCGATGCCAAAAATTAGCTACAAAATTAAGCATCTTATTTAATTTCGGAAATTTGGCAAAAATACCGCGACTTTGAACATTTTCCGCAGCAGCCACCAAGCGAAAATAATCTACTATAAAAGGCCAGATAGAGCGCGAAACAGTAGTCAGAATAAACTTGCAACCGTCCCAAAAAGAAGGTTTGTTAGCAGAAACCGGCGCTAAAGTATCCAGCACAGCAAGCAAAGCCACTTCATCCCCCGCTGCGAGCAACTGTTGAGCCATCTCAAAAGCAACCAAACCTCCAAAAGACCAGCCTCCTAAAAAATAAGGCCCTTTTGGTTGAACGGTACGCAAGGCTGCGATGTAGTCAGCCGCCATGTCTTCAATGCTAGTTAACGGAGAACTTTCGCCGTCAATACCCTTTGGTTGCAGCCCGTAAAACGGTTGATTTTCTCCTAGCTGAAATGCTAACTCGACATAAGGAAATATCACGCCAAAGATGGGATGGACGCAGAAGAACGGGGGATTTTTACCGCGAGGCTTAATTGCAACTAAAGGCGACCATTCCAGAGATTTTGTTTCTAAAGATAGCGAATCGGCTAAACCTTCAATTGTGGGATTTAAAAAAAGAGCAGATAGCGGCAACTCGCGCTCAAATTGCTGGTTAATCTCATTGATGAGGCGGATTGCTAGCAGGGAATCTCCACCCAAATCGAAGAAGTTATCGCCAATGCCAACGCACTCTGCGTTGAGGATTTGGGCCCAAATTTGGGCGAGGGTTGACTCGGTTGGTGTGCGAGGTGCAATGCAGCTTTTATCTATTGAATTGCTAGTTAGAGTTCCCGGTGCAGGTAGGCGCAGGCGGTCGATTTTGCCATTGGGAGTTAGGGGCAGAAAATCCATCGCCACAAAAGCATTGGGAATCATGTAATTGGGCAGTTGTTGTTTGAGGAAATTACGCATTTCCACAGGATTAATCGTCTGATTGTGATTGGGGACGACATAAGCAACTAGGCGTTTGTTGCCCGACAAATCATCCACAGCAACCGCCGCTGTTTCTTTGACTGCTGGATGCTGCACCAGCAGCGCTTCAATTTCTCCCAATTCTATTCGATAACCGCGAATTTTTACCTGTTCGTCAGTGCGGCCTAAAAACTCAATATTGCCGTCGGGAAAATAGCGAGCTAAGTCACCAGTTTTATAAATTCGTTCTCCTGCTTTCTGGCTAAAGGGATTAGCAATAAATCGCTGGGCGGTTAATTCGGGGCGGTTCAGGTAGCCTCGCGCCAATCCGCTGCCGCCGATGTACAATTCACCGGGAATTCCAACGGGTACAGGCTGTAAATTTTTATCTAAAATATAGAGTTGAGTGTTAGCTATTGGGCGGCCGATTGGCGGTTTTTTGGGTGAAGCGAAGCTATCCCGCAGGGAATCGCTAATTTCGGCCAAACTTGACCAGACTGTCGCTTCTGTAGGGCCGTAAGCGTTAAAAAATCTGCGCCGGGAAGCCCAGCGTTTAACGATCTCCGGGGAACAAGATTCGCCAGCACAGATGATTGTTTGCAGGGCGGGAAGTTCGGCGTTTGGAAGGACAGCTAGCAGCGAGGGCGGGAGGGTAGCGTGGGTAATAGCATTGTCCTGCAAAAATTGAATTAATGTTTGTCCGGGCAACAAAGATTCTTTCTTGGCACAGTAAAGTGTTGCTCCCGTCCCCAAGGCCATGACAATCTCAAAGATTGAGGCATCAAAACTCAGGGAGGCGAATTGCAAAATGCGGTGATTTGAGTTTAAGTTAAAAGCTTCTATTTGACCTAGGGCTAAGTTGTAGAGTCCCCGATGTTCGATTAAAACGCCTTTGGGTTTTCCGGTTGAACCCGATGTGTAAATGACGTAGGCTAGGTTTTCTGGTATGATATTTGTAGTTGGGTTTTCGGGGCTTTGTCGGGCGATAATTTCTCTGTCGGAGTCCAAACACACTACTGAAAAAACTCCGTAATTTTCCGGCTGCGTCAAGTTTTTTGCTAAGTGCTGCTGAGTTACCAAAATTGACACCTGAGCATCTTCTAACATGAAGTTAAGTCGCTCTTGAGGATAAGTTGGATCTAAAGGCAGGTAGGCTGCGCCTGCTTTGATAATGCCTAGCAATCCGACGATCGCATCTAAGGAACGTTCTACACAAAGGCCCACTAAAACTTCTGGTGCTGCTCCCAATTGCTGCAAGTAACGTGCAAGTTGGTTGGCTCTGCTGTTGAGTTGGCCGTAGGTTAACTGCTGGTTTTCAAAGACGGCGGCGACAGCATGGGGCGCGAGCTCTACTCGCTCTTCAAATAGCTGATGGAAACACTGGTTTTTCGGATAATCTCTCTGAGTGTCATTCCAATCGATTAATAATTGCTGGTATTCTGGCGCTGTCAGCAAAGCCAAGTCGCTGAGGTGCTGTTTCGGATTGGCAACAATGGCTTCAAGCAGCGTTTGGAAATGTCCCGCCATCCGCGCAATTGTGCCGCTATCAAATAAGTCTGTGCTGTAGACAAATTGCCCTTGAATACTTCCTGCATCTTCCCACAAGTGGCACTCTAAATCTAGCTTGGCGGTTCCCGCGTCAAAGTCGATCGCCTCTCCAACGATTCCGGGCAATTCTAGCGCTGCTACAGGAGTGTTTTGCAGGCTGAAACTAACTTGAAATAGGGGGTTGCGGCTCAACTCGCGATCGGGGTGTAATTCCTCAACCAACTTCTCGAAGGGCAAATCTTGGTGGGCGTAGGCTGCCATTGCGACGTTTTTTACCCGATGCAATAGTTCCTGAAAAGTTGGATTTCCTGATAAATCTGCACGCAGCACTAAACTGTTGACAAAAAAACCGATTAATGCTTCTATTTCGCTCTGGTTGCGATTGGCGATCGGCGTTCCTACTGCAATATCTACTTGTCCGGTATAGCGGTACAGCAAAGTTTGAAAAGCAGCTAGTAGAGTGATAAATAAAGTCGCGCTTTCTTGCTGGCTCAATGACTTTAGCGCCTCGCTCAAAGCAGGTGATAGTGTTATAAATTGTTTGGCGCCGCGGTAGGAGGGAACGGCTGGTCTTTGCCTGTCTGTTGGTAGATTGAGTGTGGTAATTCCGTTTAACTGCTGCCGCCAATAAGCTAACTGGGTTTCTAATACTTCGCCCTGCAACCATTGGTGCTGCCACTCTGCAAAGTCGGCGTACTGCACGGGCAGTGCTGGTAAGTGGGAGCTCCCATTTTTTACAAATGCTGTGTAGAGCGTTCCCAGCTCTCGAATTAGCACTCCAATCGACCAACCATCAGCCACAATATGATGTAAATTCAGCAACAATATGTGTTCTGTTTCACTGAGTTGTAACAGCGTTACTTTGAATAACGGCCCGGCGGCTAAATCGAAAGGGCATTGCGCTGCATCGGTTGCGAGTTGCAGCGCTGCGGTTTCCTGCTGAGTTGGGGAGAGATTTTGTAAGTCGATTGTGGGGAGGGATACGGTTAGAATGGGAGCAATAATTTGTACGAGTTCCCCTTCCAAAAGCGTAAAAGTGGTGCGTAAAGTTTCGTGCCGCTGCACAATTTCGTTGAAGGTTTGCTCTAAGGATCTTAAGTTGAGGCAACCTGTTAAGCGGAGCGCTGTTGAGACATTGTAGAAAGGATTGCCCGGTGCTAATTGATTGAGGAACCAAAGCCGCTGCTGAGCAAATGAGGCCGGGAAGACGAAAACATCTGTTTCTTCGGGAAGATTAAGCTTTTCTTCACCAGCCGGGAGGGAATTGTCGGAAAGATACTGAGTCATATCAAATTATCAGGCAAGCCTCAAAGGAAAGCGCGTACAAAGTAGCATAGAAATATTACAGAGAGAGGATTTCATCTCTTTCATTAAAATCTTTACCAAGGCAATACTAGACTATAACTCGTTTCGATATGCTGCTTCATGCCGAGGTCGGTAACATTCACAAGATGTGTAAAAAACACATCAACATCGTCTATCGCTTTAGCCGTAAGCCGAACTTTTCCGGTTGCTGTTTGAGTCCAAGAAAGCGCGGGAATAGCAAAACCATGTGCAAAACTGTGCCGCACTCTTAAAATCTCATTTAGCCTCTGCCGAACGGCTAATCCGCTCAGGCTTCTTGCAGACCAAACCCAATCGCCAATAGGATCGTAACCAGTGTTTTGAATCAGAAGGTTTCGCGTGTTCTCCGCGTTTGGTGTATTAAATCTTTCAAGTGCGCGTTCCGCCGCATCTCTAGCAATAGAATGTACGGCATGAAATTTGGGATCTAAAGGATTTGCAGTTGCAGCGAAAAAGTTGCGAACGAGTTCGTTTATGTAAGCATCCCATACAGCAACAAATGCAGCTAGAGCGGAGTGATAATAGACTTGAGTTTTACTGCGCGATATTGGTTGCAAGCGGGGATCTGTAGCTGTTTCGCGAAGTGTTCTAGCCGTGTTGGACGCTGTTTTGTACTTCAATGCTGCTGGTGACGGCACGGCGATTTCCTAAATACAGTTCACGAACTTTTCAAGTGCATCTCGGTACCTTTGCAATGACTCTGCATTCAATTGCACCTGCTCGCCCGCGATGTTTTTGGCTGCTGGTGTGAGTTTGTGCAAGGGCGTGCCAGTCGTAGCAGCGAGTACAGAACCGCTGGTAAAATCTGGGATTTCAATGAAGGTGTTACTCGGCTTGTCTTTGGAGTTAGCAAAAATATGACGGTGCTTCTTGTGTATATCATCCATCATCTGCATAATTCTCTGGTTTACAGCTTCGGATGCCTTGCTCGCTCTCCCTTTGTACAAAGTCAAATTTAGGCTCACGAATGTATGTAATTTTGGTACAGGTACACCTTCTTCCTTAGCGCGTTTTGCAAAAGCAATTCGTGCGTATGGCGCAGTATGGGGGTCGGTTATGGCATAGAGAATTGCGAGGACATTCTCGATCGCCAGACGTGAAGTATAGTCCGCTATAAATGGTACAATCAAGTTTTCGGCAGCCACAAGAGCAAGCTGTGTAGAAATAGCAAAAGTAGGACTACAGTCTATGAAGAATATGGTATCGCGATCGCCGCTATATGAACGCAGGGCAACCGTCAGGTCTCGTCCCCAAGTTAGCACCTGTTTCCACGAGTCATAAGGTATTTCCAACTGGGATGTTTGTCGGATTGCTTCAGAAATTATTTCCAGGTAATTGTCCCCGCATACAAGTCTTAGATTCTCTGGTATATTCTGATTGAATTCTCTCGGTTCGCATAGATATGGGGATACGTCTGCAACCATCCGAAATGGAGAATTCAGACGCGCTTCTAGATAGCCTGCTACTGTGGCGCGCGGAGTTTGGCTCATTAAAAAATGCAGCGCATCTGGGCTAGTGAAATATCCGCCAAGTAGCATTTCTGACACATTCGCCTGCGGACATAAATCAATTACATAGACATCTGTATCGGGGTGACGGTGAGCATATTCGGAAGCTGCTGCAAAGCAAAGGAAGCTTTTGCCGACGCCGCCTTTATTGTTCCAGAAAGCGTATGAACTCATTGGGTGTATTTCTTGGAAGGGACAATAAAATTTTCATCCTCTCTCTTTACTTTCTCTGTTCAGCGATGACAGCTTCACGCGACGATTCTCGCGAGAAACAGGCACTAAAGCAGGAGCTTTAATTTTAGCATCGCTCTCTTTTAAACTCTCCACAATCTTAGATAATTCTCCGATTGTCGGCGCTTCAAAAACCCGGCGCAAAGGCAACTCTACTCCGAAAGCATCTCGCACTCTCGAAACAAGCTGAGTCGCCAGCAGCGAATGGCCTCCCAATTCAAAGAAATTGTCCCGGATACCCACTCGCTTTATCCCCAAAACCTCAGCCCAAATTTTCACTAAAACTTCCTCAATAGAACTCTGAGGCGCAACATAACCGCCAGCCCATTCTAACTTAATCGGCTGCGGTGCAGGCAAAGCGAGGCGATCGACCTTTCCGTTAGCCGTCACCGGTAGCGACTCCAGCACCACAAAAGCCGACGGAATCATATATTCCGGCAGTTTTTCTGCTAGATAAGCCTGCAACTGCGGCACTAATTTACGCGCTGCTTTAGCTTGTAAGGGATTGTTAGCATAAGAGCGCCAAGGACGCAAGTTATCGCTTCTAGTTTCTCGCACAAAATCTCTGGTTTTTCCCCGTGCAAACACTACATCGTAGCGCCCTTGACTGTCGGAATTAGACCAACTAATATTAACATTATACGGAACTTCCAAAGCATACCACGCTTCGGGATCTACTCCTAAATCCTCGATTTTTTCCACGGCTTTCTGCAACTGACCTGCTGTTGGAAATTTATCGACAACAAACAGCAATTCTGCCGCTTTCACCGCAGCAGTTACCCGCGCATTAGGCACATTAGCAATTCTTAAAACATCGAGTTGATTTTGCAATAATATTTGTTCCACATTGGTAACAGTCAGATTCTGATTTTTAGCCGACCAATCCAGCAGTTTTGATCCCCCCTGCCCCCCTTGTGCCGGGGATTGGGGGCAGGGCGGTTTCATTCTCGGTAGGGGCAATCCCCCTGTGGTTGCCCCCATGTCCCAAACGCCTGTGAAATCGTCTGTGGGTGGGGGCGGGCACGGGGGCACCGCCCCTACAAAAGCCTGATTTTCGTGAGAATGAAACCGCCCTGGGGATTGGGGGGGATCTGTTTCCGACGCAATATGCAGAATAGCATTGTACCGAAAATCAGTTAACTCATTGTGATAACTACCGCGAATTAATTGAATCTCTACGCCGCCAATCTGCGGAAAGCGGTGCTTTAATGCGCTAAAAAAATCTGGATCGATAACTAACTCTGTTTCTTGAAAAATTTGCATTTGTACTCGCTGCTGCAACTGTTCGCCCGCGAGAGAAGGTTCGGCTTGATACAGTTGTACCGAAGCGTGAAAAGCTGCCAGCAACGGCAAGCTGCGGACATCTCCGATGAATATAAAGCCGCCGGGAGCAGTTGCTTTCACAGCACCTTCTAGCACTTGCACGAGATAGTCGATATTCGGGAAATATTGCACGACAGAGTTGAGAATCACTGCGTCAAAAGCTGCTGTCTCTACTCCTTCAAAGTCTGTCGCCATTTTCTGAAGCAGCGTTACATTAGCTAACTGTTGATTTGCCAAGTGCTGCTGAATATAGTTGAGCGAAATAGGTGAAAAGTCTGTTCCGCAATATTGAGTGCAGCGAGAGGCAATTTGGAACAGCAACAAACCTGTGCCGCAGCCAATTTCTAACACTCGGCTCGGCTGCAAAGCTAAAATTTGGGCGGCTTGATTGTTTGCCCAGTCGCGCATCTGTTCTGCTGGGATTGGCTGATTAGTATAACTGCTATTCCAGCCGACAATATTAAAGGTTGGATCTGAGTCAACAGCAGGTTGATTGTAAGTTTCATTGTAGAGCATTTGCCACTGCAAAACCTGTTCGTCCTGCAATTGCATTATTTGGTTTTTTTCGCGGGCACTGCTATATTCAGGATTCAGGGCAATATAAGCTACTAAACGTTTATCTCCCTGTCCATCTTCCGAAGCTATTGCTACAGTTTGCTGCACGGCCGGATGTTGAGTTAATACTGTCTCGATTTCTCCTAATTCGATGCGGAAACCGCGAATTTTTACTTGTTCGTCAATGCGTCCTAAAAATTCCAGGTTGCGATCGCCTCTGTAGCGCACTAAGTCGCCGGTTTTGTAAATTCGCTCTCCTGAATTTGGTTTAAACTCAGATGTTGTACCATTATCTAGAACAGGCAAGATGCCTGTTCCACAAAGAGTGGGGTGGGCATCATTATCAAGAACAGGCAAGATGCCTGTTCCACAAAGAGTGGGGTGGGCATTATTATCGAGAACAGGCAAGATGCCTGTTCCACAATAAAATTCATCTCTTGTGGAACAGGCATCTTGCCTGTTCCTAAACAAGTCATTGAGAATGGTGTCTGAATTTGATTTAAAAGGATTGGAAATAAAGCGTTCTGCGGTTAAATCGGGGCGGTTGAGGTAGCCGCGAGCGAGTCCGTTTCCGCCGATGTACAATTCGCCAACAACCCCCATTGGTACGGGCTGCAAATATTTGTCTAATATGTAGATTTGAGTGTTAGCAATGGGGCGACCAATTGTCGGGGCGATGTCTGTTTGCTCTGTTACAGGAATATAACCGGAAGTTGTGACGACGGTGTTTTCGGTTGGGCCGTAGTTATTTACTAGCTTAAATGGATGGGATTTTAAAGGATGTTGTTGCAGTTTTTCGCCGCCTGCGAGCAAGATTCGCAACGCTGTTGTTTGAGGCCAATCTAATAGCAAAACTTTCTCGGCTAAAGGTGTTGGCAAAAAGCTAATTGTAATTGCTTTTGATACTAACCAGTTTTGCAGTTTTTCAGGATCTCGCCTCATGTCATCTTCTGGAAAGTAGATGCTAGCTCCCGCGGCGAGATAAGGCCAAATTTCCCACCCGCAAGCATCAAAGCCGATCGCAGCAATTTGCGTTGCTCGATCGCCCGCTGACACCCCAAACTCTCTTTGATGCCAAAAAACGAGATTTAACAAGCTCCCGTGCTCAATTTCAACTCCTTTCGGCTTTCCCGTCGATCCGGAGGTGTAAATCGCGTAAACCAGATTTTCGGCTGTGACTGCGCTGGTGGGATTGTCGGCGATTTCTTGGGAAATCATCTCCCAGTCTGTGTCTAAACAAACAATCTGTAAATTGGGCGATTCCCTGCGGGATAGCTTCGCTTCACGCAAATTCTCTATCCATTGCTGCTGAGTTAACACAACAGATAATTGAGCATCTTTTAGCATAAAGCTCGATCGCTCAACAGGATAACTCGGATCTAAAATTAGGTAAGCTCCTCCCGCTTTCAGGATACCCAACATCCCCACGATCAGATCGAGCGATCGCCCGCAGCAAAGCCCGACTAAAACTTCCGCCCCAACCCCCATTTTTTGCAGATAACGTGCTAGTTGGTTGCTGCGGAGATTTAGCTCTCGATAGGTGACTTGCTCCTCTCCAAATACCAGCGCCACCGCATCCGGTGTCCGATCGGCCTGCATTTCAAATAGCTGATGGATGCACAAATCTTGCGGATAATCTGCCTGAGTTTTGTTGCATTCAACTAACAAATGATAACGCTCTTGGGCGCTCAAATATTGCATTGTGGCAATTCGCTGTTCGGGATTTGTCACAATGCTTTCTAACAAGGTTTGAAAATGCTCGATCATGCGGGTAATCGTAGCTTCATCAAATAAATCGGCGCTGTAAATAACCATGCCGCTGATGCCCTCGGAGCTATCAACCCACAGCTTATTGCTGGGCGATTGGTTGCTTCCCGAGCTGTTGGGCGATCGCTCCCACAAATGAAACTCCAAATCAAACCGCGCTGTACCCACATCTAACTGCTGCGGGCTGAGTGTTAATTCTGGCAATTCTAACTGATTCCCCGGCGCGTTTTGCAGCGCAAACGCCACCTGAAATAAGGGATTTTGGTTCAACGCGCGATCGGGGTGCAGTTCTTCCACTAACTTCTCAAACGGCAAATCTTGGTGAGCGTAAGCTCCTAATGCTACCTCTTTGACTCGGTTTAAAAGTTCCCGAAAAGTTGGATTTCCCGACAAATCTGTACGCAGCACCAAACTGTTGACAAAAAACCCGATTAATGCTTCAATTTCACTGCGGTTGCGATTGGCGATCGGCGAACCTACAACAATATCTTCTTGCTGGGCGTAATGGTAAAGCAACGTTTTAAAAGCTGCCAGCATTGTCATAAACAGCGTCACTCCTTCGCGCTGGCTCAACGTTTCTAAAGCCTCGCTCAGTTGTTTTGGCAGTTGCAAAAATTGCCTTTTGCCTCGGTAACTTTGAATTGCTGGCCTGGGTCGATCCGCAGACAAATTTAGCATAGAAATGCCGTTTAACTGCTGCCGCCAGTAAGCAAGCTGCGTTTCTAAAACTTCCCCTTGCAGCCATTCGCGCTGCCATTTGGCAAAATCAGCATACTGGATCGACAAAGCCGGTAAAGGCGAAGGTTTTTCGCTAGCAAATGCCGTGTAAAGTGCGCCTAATTCCTGAATTAGCACTCCGATAGACCAACCATCGGAGACAATGTGGTGCATATTCAGCATTAGTAAATATTCGGCATCATCTAACTGCAACAATGTGACTCGCAGCAACAAGTCATTGGACAAATTGAAAGAGCGTTGAGCTTCTTGGGCGGTGAGCCTGTTTGCTTCAGTTTGTCGAGATTCCTTTGGCAAATTTCGCAAGTCCACTACATTAATCGGGAGGTGGAAAGCAGCAGCTATTCTCTGAACAGGTTGGCCCGAAACTACTGCTAAAGTCGTGCGTAAAGCTTCGTGGCGGCGCACAATTTCATTGAAGGTTTGTTGCAGCGCCGAAAAATTGAGCGAACCTGTCAAACGCAATGCTGCGGGAACATTATAAAAAGGATTGTTCGGTACTAATTGGTCGAGAAACCACAAGCGCTGCTGTGCAAAGGAAAGCGGTAGATTTCCGTCCCGCCCCATAGAAACAATCGGTGTAAAAGTTAAACTAGAAGTACGATTAGCTGCTTTTAAAAATGAAACTATTTCGGCTTTTTTATGAGAAATTTCGGCCCGGAGTTCTGGTGTAATAATTCCTTCGGGAGCGTTGCAGCGCAGGCGCTCGCCCTCAACAAAAATATTAATATCTAGACTGCGAAGGTAAGATAAAAACTCAACTAACTCAACCGTGACCGAATCTCTTGCATTTGGCGATGAACTCGATATTTTTTGATCGGGCATTTTGAGTCATCCTGTGATTATTTTTGCAAATATAAAAGAAATTCTACCAGCGCACAAATTAAGAGCTTAACCGATCGCTTGCTTACTGTGGCCTAACCTGAGTATGATTCTGTTTAAATCCGCAACCAAAATCCTACCCAAGGTTTCAGCTTATGCCGTTCATGCCCTTCAATTTCCTGTTTCTATGGCTGGTGGGACTGCTGTCCGTCGGGGTTCTTGGCGGAGGTATATACATTATTTACGAATGGTACATGGGCGCACTGGTAGGGATTTCCTACTTAGTCAGCGGAGTCTTGATGCTTCTTTGGTCTGTTGGCGGCCGCTTTATCAGTTTGCCGCTGTTCCGCCGCCCCGGTGCTGACGAACCCAAGCCGACGCGGACGGGTACGGTGCAGCGGGTAGAGAGGCCTGATGGCACTATTTTACAAGTAGAATTCTACGGCCCAGAGGACGGACAGCCGATTATCCTCTCGCACGGTTGGGGGCCCAACAGTATGGTTTGGTATTACGCGAAACGGCAACTAACCGATCGCTTCCGAGTGATTGTTTGGGATCTTCCCGGTTTGGGAAAATCCACTCGGCCAAAAAACAGCGACTACTCCCTAGAAAAATTTGCCCGCGATCTTGAAGCCGTCATTGCCATAGCAGGAACTAAACCTGTTATCCTACTCGGACACAGCATCGGCGGCATGATTACTCTAACATTCAGTCGGCTTTTTCCAGAACTTCTCGGTAGTCGAGTAGCTGGTTTAATTCTGGTAAATACGACTTATACTAATCCTCTCAAAACCGCTATTTTTAGCGGTTTATTACGCGCTTTGCAGAAGCCGCTGCTCCAACCTATGCTCTATCTCACCATAGCTCTTGAACCCATTATGTGGGGAATGACTTGGCTGAGCTATCTCAATGGTTCACTGCACATCAGTGTAGAATTATCGGGATTTAAAGGCACTGAAACGCGCGGTCAATTAGAGTTCTCAGCTTTCTTATCAGCCTTGGGCTCTCCCGGCGTTCTCGCTCGCGGCACACTGGGAATGCTCAAATTTGACGAAACAAAAACTTTGCCATCAATTGACATTCCTGTGTTGGTGATATGCGGCGATTCAGATATAGCGACTACCCCCCCAGCTAGCCTGCGAATGAAAGCAGAATTACCTCAAGCAGAGCTAGTTACTATACAGAAAGGAGGACACATGGCATTAATCGAGCATAACCAGCAGTTTGCAGATGCTGTCAGGGCATTCTGCACTGAAATTTCCTGACCAAAAATGTGAGTTAAAATCCTGTAGGTTCTGGCTGGGGATACCCTATTTTTTTTCTTAGTCTTAATGTCCCAAACTAAAGAAGAACTTTAGGTAAGTTGATAATAAAGCTTGTCCCCTTGCCCTCTGCACTTTCAACCGCAAGTGTCCCTTTATGCGCCTCAGTAATATTTTTTGCTAAAAATAATCCTAATCCCCAGCCGGTTTGCTCCTCAGCAGAAATGGTTCGACGAAATTGTTGAAATAGGATGGATTGAGCATCTAGGGCGATCGGCTCGCCTTCATTATGGATAGTCAGGCCGATCTGCGTTTGGGTTTCCTGGAGCGTGAGTGTAATCGGCGTACTAGGCGCACCATATTTCACAGCGTTAATTGTTAAATTTTCAATCACCCGCCGTATTTCTTTTCGACTGCAATAGCTCGTGATATCAGAATCACAGACCACAACAAACCGCTCTCCATAGGTGAAGATCAAATCTTCTACTACCTCTTGGACTAGCATCACAAAATCGCATTCTTCAAATTCAATCTTTAAGCTCTGCCCTGCCCGCAGCCGACTCGCATCCAGCAGATTTTGAATCATCGAATCCAGCCGATTGATCGCACCGAGCATCCTCGCCGCCACATCCATGTGGGTATCTCCTCGTTCCAGCCGCCGCAGCATCAGTTGAGTTCCCATTTTTACGACATTGATGGGATTTCTGAGGTCGTGAGTTAGCGTCACCATAAATAGTTCTTGAATATCTCGCAGCGTTTCGGAGAATTGAGTGGCCGCGTCATTAACGGCTTGCTCAATGGAGCCGATAATAATGTCTCGATCCCGCACTCCTAAAGGTGCTTCTTCCTCTAAAACTTGAAATATTACTTGACGGAGGATCTGATACTCGAAAATGAGTTGACTCATAGAGTAGTCAGCATATCCCGCCCGTTCATGCCCGTGCTTCTTGCCAATCCTGGTGCTTTCTACCTCGTCGGCTGTGATTCGGGCAGGTGTCCTGTCAATTCTGTTTGAGAGTTCATCTACCAGTTGGTTTAAGTACAGAGGTAGCGAATCTTGCAAGACAAGAGAGTCTTGATGCGTTGATGCACCGACTTCATCGCGCGCCCGCTTCTCCCACATCCGCATAATTTTTTCAGAATTTTGTTTAAGACGGTCAGACGCTTCGTTGGACATCGTTTCTGATTTTCTGGATGAGTGGCTGTTGAGAGAAGATTTTCTCCCTTATTTATAATGCCCCGCAAGCAATCTTGCAAGTATATAGGCAACCTCAGCCTTTAGGAGGTTAACAAGTAACAGGTCTAAATCTCCTCGTGAAACAGGCTTGAATATCAGTTCCCATTGCGGTAATTTCTACCGACAGACAAATGCCAATTTCACACAACAATCAAAATCCTCCCGCAATTATGTAATACCAATTTAATGTGAAGTTGCACATATCTCGATCCCCCTAAATCCCCCTGATTGTTGGGGAGTAGGGGTTGACTTTGACCAAGCTCTTGTCCACCCCCTACTCCCCCTTATTAAGGGGGGCTAGGGGGGATCGGATTCTACGGGGCCTCATAAAAAATTGGTATAAGGCTTTAAAATTCCACATCTTCGCGCTCATTTTCGTCAGTTCTGGGAGTATCCAAACCAGTCGCAGCCCAGCGCATTGTCTCAATGTATTTTGCCAGACTAGCCACAGTCGGAGCCTCAAACAAACTGCTGACCGATAACTCGACTTGCAAAGCGTCTCGGATGCGAGAAATCAACTGAGTTGCTAGCAGGGAATGCCCGCCTAGCTCAAAGAAATTATCGTAGATACTAACCTGCTGTTTTCCCAAAACTTTAGCCCAAATTTTCCCGATCGCCTTTTCGAGATCAGTCCGAGGTGCTACATAATTTTCTGTTATATCCTCGCTCTCTGTATCTATATCAGGCAAGGCGCGGCGGTCTACTTTGCCATTAGGAGTCAGCGGCATATTCTCCAACACTGCATAAGTTGCAGGAACCATATATCCTGGTAACTTTTCTTTCAAAAATTGGCGCAAGTCACTTGACTTAAGATTGGGAACTTCTAAGTTTTTATTAATACCGTCAGGAATAACATAAGCTACCAAATGTTTATCGTCGGGGATGTCTTCCCTCACAATTACTACTGCTTCGCCCACTTGTGGATGCTGGCACAAAGCGGCTTCAATTTCTCCCAATTCGATGCGGTAGCCGCGAATTTTTACTTGGTCGTCAACGCGGCCTAAAAACTCGATATTGCCGTCAGCTAAATAGCGACCTAAATCACCTGTTTTATAAAGACACGAACCAGATTTATTGCTAAAAGGATTAGGAATGAAAGCAGCAGCAGTTAAATCAGGCTGGTTGAGGTAGCCTTTCGCCAATCCGTCACCGCCGACGTACAATTGACCTATAACACCGATCGCCACCGGCTGCAAATCCGCATCGAGGAGATAAATTTGCGTGTTGGCGATCGGGCGGCCGATGGGGATAGATGTTGCGGTTTCGGGTACATCTTGCACGCAATAATAAGCCGAAAAGGTGGTATTTTCTGTCGGGCCGTAAACGTGAATTAATTTAGTGGTTGACTTTTGTTTGAGAAGTTTTTTAACCCATCTCATATCGACCGCTTCTCCGCCAAACAGCAAGCAGCGCAGCGAATTAAAAGCTTGCGGTAAAACTCTAGCAATTTGTTGAAATAAGGCTGTTGTTAAAAACAAAAGTGTGATGCCTTGTTGGCGCAGTTCTAAGGCTAAATCGTGAGGCGAAAGGGTAATATTTGTGCTAATTCCCACGAGTTGAGCGCCGTTAAGCAAGGCTCCCCAAATCTCGAATGTGGCTGCATCGAATGAAGCGTTTGATGCTTGGGCCATTTTATCGGTAGGTTCTATTTTTATATAGTTGGTGTTGAGTACCAGCCGATTTACTGCTTTGTGGGTGACAGCAACTCCCTTGGGTTTTCCTGTTGAGCCAGATGTGTAAATAACGTAAGCTAGGTTGTCTGCTGTTACTGTGTTGGCGGGATTTTCGGCGCTTTCTTTGGCTATGTCTTCCCAGTCGCGATCGAAGTAAATCACCGAGTTTGAGAAGTCTCGGAAATTCTCAATCAATTTATCCTGAATTAGCAAGACTTTAACTTGAGCATCTTCCAGCATCAAGTTTAGCCGATCGCGCGGATAGCTCGGATCTAACGGTAGGTAAGCTCCTCCCGCTTTCAGTATAGCCAACATCCCGACAATTAGGTCGATCGATCGCTCTGCACAAAGCCCCACTAAAACCTCCGCCCCCACGCCCAGTTTTTGTAAGTAGCGCGCCAGTTGGTTGCTGCGACTGTTGAGTTCTCTGTAAGTGAGGTTTTGGCTGTCGAAAGTTAGGGCGACATCCTCCAGATGCTGCCGGGCTCGCTCTTCAAATAACTGATGAATGCACTTATTTTGAGGATAATCTGTCCGAGTATCGTTCCATTCTCTGAATAATTGATTCACTTCATCCTCGCTCAATAAAGGTAAGTTAGCAATTCCTTGTTCTGGATTAGCAACAATGCTTTCCAGCAGCGTTTTAAAATGCCTCAGCATTCGGGCGATCGTAACTTCATCAAATAAATCTGTATTGTATACAGCTAATCCTCTGAGCCCTTCCGCATCTTCCCACTTTTCGCCGTATCTGTTCCTAAACTTATCCGAAGCTTCCCACAAATGCAGCTCTAAATCAAAGCGGGTTGTTAGAGTCTCCAAATGAAAAGAACTCAACTTTAATTCTGGCAATTCTAGCTCGTCCACAGGCCCATTTTGCAGCCCGAATACCACCTGAAACAGCGGGTGGCGATTCAACGATCGCTCTGGGTGCAATTCCTCGACTAGCTTCTCAAAAGGCAAATCTTGGTGAGCGTAAGCTCCCAGGGTTACTTCCCGCACCCGGCCCAAAAAATCTCGAAATGTCGGGTTTCCCGAACAGTCTGTTCGCAGCACTAAAGTATTGACAAAAAAACCGATTAATGCTTCAATTTCGCTGCGGTTGCGATTGGCGATCGGCGAACCGACAACAATATCTTCTTGCTGCGAGTAGCGGTAAAGTAATGTTTGAAATGCTGCGAGCACTGTCATAAATAAAGTCGCTCCTTCTCGCTGCGAGAGCGCTAAAAGTGCGTCCTTCAGCTTTTTAGGCAGTTCTAAATATTGAGTTTTTCCCCGATAATTTTGCCTAGCTGGTGCAGGGCGATCTGTGGGCAAATTTAACACAGAAATCCCGTGCAATTGCTGCCGCCAATAAGCAAGCTGAGTTTCTAATACTTCACCTTGCAGCCATTCGCGCTGCCACTCGGCAAAGTCGGCATATTGAAGTGATAATTCTGGGAGGGGAGATGGCTGTTGATTTATCAAAGCTGTATAGATAACCTCCAGTTCTCGAATTAGTACCCCGATCGACCAATCATCGGAGGCTATGTGGTGCATATTTACCAAGAGAATATGCTCGGTTTCTGTCAGCCGCAGGATGGTGACTCGCATCAGCGGCCCGGTGGATAAATTGAAAGGGCGAAGAGATTCTGCTGCAGAGAGTTTCTTTGCTTCTGTTTGCCGTTCTTGTTGCGGCAAATCTTGCAAGTCTAATACTTTTAAATTAGTCTTAAAAGCGGGAGAGATTATCTGCACTGGTTGGCCTGATACCGCTGCAAAAGTGGTTCGCAAAGTTTCGTGGCGCTGTACTATTTCGTTGAAGGTTTGCTCTAAGGCTGTTAAGTTGAGGGAACCAGTTAAGCGCAGCGCTGTTACTACATTATAGAAAGGGTTTTCCGGTGCGAATTGGTCGAGAAACCACAAGCGCTGCTGGGCAAATGATGCCGGAAAGACAAACACTTCGGCTTCTGAGGAAATATTCAGTTTTTGTATATCCTTTGTAAAGGAATTGTCATAAATTTCGGAGGCCATATCTGTTGCTCTTAGGGGATGGGATGTGTTAATTTTTTGAGGCGTGGGGTTGTTTTTTGACCGACAGCATCCAGGATACAAGCCCGCGGATTCATCCGTCCAGAAATAAAAAACCTGTATCCGAGAAACTTGCCCCCCGAATTTATCCGTGGGGTCAAGGCTTCAATTCTAAAATCTAAAATCTAAAATCTAAAATCGATTGACGGTGCGATCGCCTCTTAAAACTTTCGCGAGCAAAAGATCGGAACCTTTAATATAATAAATCTGGGTGCGGGAGTGCCGGAGAGACGCGGGCAAAAGAAACGGGGTTTCTGCCTGCTGGATCGAGTTATCCATTGAGGGGCTAGGAGTGCCACCCCCCAATCAAATTTAGTCGCGGAACGGGCTCTTAGGTTTGTGAGTCGGGTGCAATCGGGTGAGTTATATGCGAGAATTACCGGGAGCAATTCGTGGAGAGGTCAAGCTGTATAGCAATCCTCAATGATTTGTGTAATTCTTGTAGGGGCGAAACCCACGCCCGGTTGCCCCGATGCAGGCTGGGGTAGGCACTCTTAGCACTACCCCTACATATTTTTACAACTGATGCGAGGATTGCTATAGTATGATTTCTAATTGCACAAAGTGTTCTTGGGGGGATTAAGAGCGGGATAGCTTTGCTTCACGCAATTTTCTCACATTTGTAGCTTAGCGACTACTATTGATTCAACAGTGTCCGCAATTTCTTAGATCAACTCACTAGAACTTGCGGCCTGATTTGGCAAAATACTTAAGAACAGTGAACGTGCAGTTTAAATTAGAGGTTATAGGCTAATGGCGCAGCGGAACGTATACTCGTCAAAGGACGAGCCAGAGGAAGTACAATCAGCAGAAGAAGTCCTCCACTCAGTAATGCAAGAACTGGACGCTTTGCATCAAAATGTCAAAGGTCAGTTAAATCAAGACATTACTCGGCTGCAAAATGAAAAAAATCACCTGATTGAGGATATTGAAGACCTGCGGGAGCAATATCGCAAATTGCAGTCTCAGCAAATGGAATCTCTGTCGGGGCGATACATTCAGCAGCAGCAATTGTGGCTGAAGCAGTTGGCTCAAGTTTTGGCTCACAATTTGCAGGATTTGTTGGTGCAGCGGTTCAACGAACTCAGCGCTAACTCTGGAAATTCTCTCAGCAGCCCTATTCCCAGCGGCGAGTTCCCGATACCCCTGCCGCCAAGCAACTACGACGAACGCGCCTCGCAGTTGCTGGCGGCGCTGGATGAAAGGATCGATCGCAGTTTCCAGATGCTGGAACAAGATTTAACCAGTTACGAAAGCGAGCTTTCCGTGCGGCTCAACAACATGAAAACCCTGGAACTGCAAGGGGAAGAGCTGTTACAAAATCTCGTAAACCGCATCAGGGAAGAACTCGAATCAGAAGAAGCATATCTTGAGAATCCTTTCGATGCTCAAGATTCCTATGTCGAAGAATCAACTAATTCTGTTAATTCTGTCCGCCCGCAACTTCTGCAGCCAACACCTGTGGAAAGGCCGCGGGAATCCGTACCGGCACCCTCTTCAGCGCCTGCTGCAACCGCTAAAGCACCTTCTGTACAGACAGGTTTGGTGCTGGCTTTGTCTTCGGCGGTGGTATTGTCACTATTTAATGTTTGTTTGAGAATTCTGATTAAAGGCAGAAATCCTCGGGTGGTTTTTGGCTTGTTTGAATTTCCGGGGGTGGTGACTCCCGGTTTTGGCAATTCTTTGTTGATTTTGTTGATGCGACTGATTGTGGTGATGGCTTTGATGCCGATATTGGCGACATTTCTGTATCCTTCTGTGTGGAAAGATATTAGACGGTTGTTCCAGTCGGGCGATCGAGCTTTGTGGAGCAAGGTTTTAGGAAGCGCATTTTTTCTGTTTTTGTCTCAGGTTTTGATTTATTTGGCGATCGGCAATATTCCAGCGGGGATTGCGATTACGATTTTCTTTATTTACCCGATCGTCACCGTACTGGGTTCTTGGATCTTGTTTGGCTCTCGCCCTAGCAGAGTCGGCTTTTTGGCGATCGTCGGGATTACCGCAGGTCTGATTTTAGCTGGCTGGCCGAGTTTTGCGGCCCCAGCTCCGGGCGGCGGCAATGTCGGGGTGGGAGTCACGGCGGCACTGGCTTCTGGGATTACCTTTGCAGGTTACGTATTGCTGACGCAAATGGCCGCGGGCAAGCTGCACCCAATTCCTTTTAGTTTAGTTAATTTCGCCGCGATTTTTGTATTTTCCTCCCTGAGTTTGTGGGTGCCGCTGTCGGAAAATTTTTCTCCTAAAATCGACCAAAATGTTTGGCCTGGTTTGATTATAGGAGGCGTTGTTTTAGGGGTGCTGACCCTGTTTAGCTATCTTTTGAATAATTTTGCCATCCGGTTTGCGGGGGCCGCATTAGCGTCAGTAATTGGCACTTTGGGGCCGGCGATGACGGCACTTTTTGCGTTTATAATTATCAATGAGAATTTGCAGCCTGTGGCAATTCTCGGCATGGCTGTGGTGACTTTGAGTGTGGCTGCTATGAGTGTGGAACGCATAATGGCTCCTCAGAAGAAAGCTAGTTAAGGCTTGAATTTGGGCGATCGGCCATTCCCAAACCCGGTTTATTCAAGAAACCGGGTTTCTCAATGCCGAGACAAGATCAATAGGCTTATTGCATAAATCTTTGATTAATAGGGAAACCGTAGAGGCATTTCAAGATAGGAGAAGGAATGCCTACAATTGGAGTTTAAACAACAGAAAGAACCACTCGAAAACCCACAATACTAGCCTTGCAATCCGGCTGATATCTGAGGCGACACGCGCTGCGACAATTCGGAGGATGATCGTTCCAAGAACCCCCCCGCAACAACCTCAGCGAAGATTCCCCATCAGACTCCCAAACGCTACCATCCGCAGGCGCACCGTTATAATTATTGTGCCAACAATCCGCGCACCATTCCCAAACATTTCCGTGGAAATCGTACAATCCGAAAGCATTAGGTTTAAAACTGCCAACATCTGTTGTTTGAAAGCGATAAACTCCCTTCGGCGCGTCAGCGTAATTAGAATTTCCGTTGTAATTTGCTAACTCGCTGGTAATCGTTTCCCCAAAGTGAAACGGCCCCGTAGTTTGCCCCCGGCAAGCATATTCCCATTGGGCTTCGCTAGGCAAGCGATAATTCTTACCCGTTTTGCGAGAAAGTCGATCGCAAAACTCCACTGCCTCGTACCAAGATACATTTTCTACAGGTCGATTTCCCCCTTTAAAACGGGCTGCATCGGGATTGAGAAATATTTTAATTTCCGGCAGCGCCGCAACTGCTGTCCACTGGGCCTGAGTGACTGGAAATTTGCTAATATAGAAAGAGCCTAAAGTTACTGGGTGCTGCGGTTTTTCGTCGCTGTCTCCCCGCTCTTTTGGAGAACCCATGAGGAAAGTACCGCCAGGAACAGATACCATTTCCAGCAGTGTACTGCTACCAAGAGGTTCTTCAAAAAAACGCGCTTTGCCGCTGTTAACATTAATTTGCTTCCCGCGCTTGTCTACTGTCACCACCTGAAATTCAAAAGTGCTTTTGACAGCAGCAATTCTCTGCGAAGCCTTGTTCAATGGCGGAGTAGTGTTGGATTTTTTCCTCGGATTGACAGAGATATTGCTGTTGATTTGCCCGCTTTGATTGAGCGGGGTATTGATGGCAAGTTGTCCTCCCTTTGTCCGAAAAGAATTTAGAGCAAGTTGTCCTCCCTTGGCACAATGGGGTTGGGGAGGTAAAGAATAGAGATTTAAAGCTTTGATTACTTCATCAGCAGATTGATATCTATTTTTGAGATAATCTTGAATTAATTTGTCTAAAACATTTGCCAACTCGCTGCTGATTTTTGTGCCGGCTGGCAACCGTTCTCTCCAAATCCAGCCGCCGTTTATCGGGTCATAAAGGTCATCGGAACCGTCAATTTTTGGCAAACATTGAGTTAGCAGTCTCAGGCAAGTTATTCCCAAACTGTACAAATCGCTGCCGGGGAAAACTTGACCGCGCATTTGTTCTATCGGCGAATATCCGGGCGTTCCTACCGTCGTGCCTACTTTGCTCATCAGGGAGCCCGTCACTTGTTTGGAAATGCCGAAATCTATCAAAACTAACTCTCCCCGCCCTCCCCTTCGGAAAGCTGAATTCCGAAAATTTCCCGCCTTTGGCAGCGAGGAGTTAACAGAGGTGCGGCGCCGCATGATATTCTCAAGTTTGATGTCTCTGTGAATGACCTGGCGATCGTGCACAAATTTCAAAATCGGCAGTACATCTGCCAGCAACTGCCAAATTTTTTCTTCGCTAAAAGCACCCTGCTGAGTTAATTCTGCTAGTAAAGTTTGCCCCTCAATCAACTCTTGTACTAAATAAAGTCGCTTGTCTTGTTCAAAATAAGCAATTAATCGAGGAATTTGGGGATGTTCACCGAGTTCGTAAAGTCGTTTCGCTTCTTCTTTAAACAATTGTGAGGCTTTTTCAAGTGCTGAGGTTCCTTGAAATTGGGGTACAAACTGCTTGATTACGCACGGATCGTCCATGCGATCCGTATCTACCGCTTCGTAAGTTCTGCCAAATCCCCCTTCGCCCAACAGTTGAATCACGCGGTAGCGGTTTCTGAAGAGAGGCGTGAGGCCTTGCGATCCGCAACTTTGACAAAATTTAGAGTTGTCGGGATTGAAAGGATGAGAACACGTGGGATTAGAACAGTAGAACATATCTGGGAAGAAATGATCCGGTTAAGGTTATGATATCATGTCGGGTTGATTTGTTAATTGATCCTCGGCTGGTAATTGGTAATCGGTAATCCTTAATCGTTAATCGTTAATCGGTGGGTATTCCCCCTCATTTGTGCGTTCCGAATATATTCTGACTTGGGAATTATAACTTACTGACTCGTTCATTATTCTTTAACGCCGATATTCCTCGCCACAGTCGCCAATCGACTGATATCAATCCCTCGATTTCTTAAACATCGGGTTAAGCAGATGACATCTGCTGCATCCCGGATCAAACCAAAAACGCTATAATTATCTGCTAAATGTTGGGAAGCAGGCATCAAGATATTTAAAGATAAATCCCGATCGCACTTTTGGCATGGATATTTCCGTGAGTTCCAGACACCTGCCACATTCGGTTTAATACGCCGTTAAATTGGGAGTAAACTGCGATCGGCCGATCTATCTAAATTCATCGCAATTGGGGGAATCAGTAATCTCTTCACAAAGGCCAGTATAGTACAACTCGGCGATCGCCCAAACCAAAGAGCGATCGCACTCTCCGTATAACAATCAGGCTAGAAACCCCAAGATCGATCGCGCCCAGGTAATTGTGAAATATTCGGTAGGGCGATCGAGTTTGGGAAACTACAATTCATCAAATGAATGATTACATATTACTTTGTAGTTGGGGGCAACAATTGATTTAGTGCGCCACACAAGTATCCCTTCACCGTGTCTTTACTTGCACCCACCCCACTCGGAAGGGTAAAGATCATTTCAACATTTAATAGATTGCCGTCCAGTGAGGCAAATATGTCAATTGGCAAAGCACGCTGAAATGCTGTTGCGGGATTTTCGGCTTTCATTACACCTAAGTTCAGATCCGTGCTGAGAGTCTTGATGCCCTCGCGCGCCAAAATTGGTCGTAATTGGGAAAATGCTCTCTCTATCGATAACCCCTCAACCTGAACACGTGCAGAAAAGGCGGCACCATTCAAAAAGTCCCCCTTTTTTTGAAAGCTTTCCTCGCAGGTTGTGGCAACAGCGGGGGTGGCTAAACACATGAGAGCTAGACTCAAGACAAGCGATCGCATATTAACTGATTTATAAGAATGAAACAATCATCAAGATCATGATGAACCATCATAGGATTGTTTGGCAAGTGATGCAAATGCCTTTGATGGTTTTTAGGATGAGTTGCAGTCCGGTTAGTAAGCTGCTACGCATCTAAATTGAATACAGAGACGGGCTCTCCTGCCCGTCCCACAATAATTCTAGAAAAATTGACTGTCAAATTAGATGCACAACAGCTTATTCGATTTTATTCTAGTAAGTATAGAAACTAGAAGAATTAAGGGTAAAGACTAAAAGCGCGATCGCACCGAATGGAAGGGCGATCGCTCTACTGGTAATTTTAAAGTATTGGGTATTGCGATCGCGACCTAACGACTCGGTTCAGTGGCAGACCGCCCCGCAAGACCCCAAACACACACGCAGAAACAGGGTGGACTTTCCGCTGCACGCTCATTGTTCGGCGACTGTTGATAACTTCTACCTCATTTGAACGACGTTAATTGATTGTGCCAAAGTGAATAAGTGCTGCGCGGATCGCGATGAACCACACCGCGAGCGTGGCAAATAGGTAAAGGTAGAACCGAAGTATGATGAGATTGAATGTGCAATGGACAGCACTATGCAATGTGCGAAACACAACAAAGACCCAGGCGGCGTTCACATACACTGTATCCACCTGCTTTGTGATGAACAGGTATAGGACAAGCGCATAGAAAAGTACCGGAATCTCGAACAGGTTTTTTAGGTTATCCGATGGATTGGATACGCTGGGGGGCGAAATTTGTGCCAGTGCGCCCGGTACAGCAAGTTCATTCGGGGCAAGCTTTATACTGTTGATAAAACTGATACGGCGGATGTACATATACACCCAGACTAGGAGTGTTAGAAACACTGTGGCAAAGAAGGGAGTGAAGATTGCATCTTGCGTCATTTATACCTCTCAAAGTTGATTATTTTGATAGTTGCGGAACGATAAAGTAGACGATAGGCGATGTACAAGGCTTGAAGAAACATAGAGTAACGTAAATCCAATTAGAGGATGCAGTATCTCTAGGTGAAGAGGACTTTTAAGATGAATGCTGGAAAATTGTAGTCCAAGCAGGATTGGCAAACTTGCGGCGAGATGTCGTATTCTGCGTGAGAATGGGGCGATAAACGACCATCCCAGTAATACTAATGACAGCCCACAGTATCCTCGCACTAGCCAAACATGAATATTCCACCATGCAGGATTATTGAAGTAGGCAACTCCAACCGTTAATAACTGAGCAATCAAACAGACATTAAAGATGATTGAAGTCACATAAAAGCTGATGAGTATCCCACGTGTGGGAGTGCGATCGGGCTCGGTTTCCAAACTGGTTGTCATGTTAAGTTGCTTTTGAGATTACAAGGGTAATATAATTCGAGTATTGCAATGCTTCTAGACCTCGATCGGGTACTCTTTTTCACAATCAAGCAATTTGGTTACAAGCGCCCGGATTCATCCGTGGGGTCAATTCTAAAATCTAAAATCTAAAATCTAAAATCTAAAATCGGTTGACACCATGACCAGGAAAAGTCCCTTGCAGCTTTTATTTGAAGCGCTCGACCAGGTAAAGGACGAACAAGATTTGCGATCGCAAGTCGTGCCTAAAATCGGTGAGTATTTTGCAGCTAAGCGATCTGGAATCTTTTTCTTCGATCAACTGCCCTTGGTAGATAGTAATCTTCAGAAAATACTGAAAGTTGGGCTATCGATCGAGCACAATCCTGTTGTGCGTTATTTAGCGGAACGTCATGCTCCTGTCCATGAAGCATTGGTGGCATCACCCAAGGTTTGGACAATAATTTGTCCCCGACCCGATCATTGGCACGTGATGGCGGGGCCGATTGTCAGTCGCGGTCAATTAATGGGTGTAGTGGGTTGTACGCGCGATCGATCCATGCCCGCTTTCGATACAGAAAATCTAGCCGATTTGAGTGCGATCTGTTTGCATTTGTCTGTTTGGGCTGCAACAGTACGCGCGGCGAAGCTATCCCGTAGGGAATCGCAACACCAACCTTTGAAGACCTCACGCCTAACGCCTCGTGAATTGCAAATTGCCGAATTGGTTGCTTTGGGGCGAACCAACGCAGCAATCGGGAGGGAACTTTGGATCACTGAGAATTCAGTGAAGCAAGCTTTGAAGCGAATGTTCCGTAAGCTTGAGGTTTCGTCTCGTGCAGAAATGGTTGCACAGCTTTCAGCGACAAAATATAATTTGCCAACTGTAAAAATGTCTCCATCCAACTTGATGCAGAACACCCACCAATAAACTTAACGCTAGAAACCCCAAGAGCTATCCTCTTCGAGGGCTTCGCTAACGCACTTAATTGAAGAGCGATCGACTCACTGGTAATTTTGAAGTATTGGGTATGGAGTATTGCGATCGTGAATGGCGTCATGAAGTTGTGCGACGGCAAATAAGCGTGAACTGCTACATAACGCTGACCGAGTAGGCACGAATTGCCCCATCTACTGTCGCAATAGTCAGACCATTCTCTAAAGCTTAACAGATAAGCATTCTGTCAAATGGATCGCGATGTAAGGGTGGCAGTTTAGCCAGTTGAGCTACGCTACTTTCATCAAGAGAAAGACTGACAATTTGATGAAGATCGCGCTGTTTGGGTAAATATGTTTCGGGATGCTCCGGCAGAGGTAACTTACCCAACTGGTACTTGACAATTGCTTCCCAGACTGAAACTGCACTCAAATAAACCTCATTATCTGGATCGCGAATTACCTCTCGAACATCTGTTGATAAGTGGGCGTCACCACTGATGAACCATAAAAAGATGTGCGTATCTAGCAGAATCTTCAATTACCTTCAAATGCACGCTCGGATATCTTCCGGCAAAGGATCATCGAAATCATCTGGAACAGTAAATTCCCCTGCACACAAACCGAATGGTCGTAATTGCTTGCTGCTAGAAATAGGTCTCAGTTCGGCGATCGGCTTATCTGCTTGCAGGATAACAAAAGTTGCACCTGCTTCCACTTGACGGATATACTTTGAAGGATCGCGCTGAATTTCGTCAACTGTCACGTTCAACATAAAAATGCCTCAGTATAAAGCTCAAAAGCAGTTTCATGGTCTTTTTCAACAACCGCAGTGAACGTTCTGATAAAGTTAAACTAAAGTAGATGAAATAACCATTATAACTGAGATAGCAACCTGTCGTACTCTGCGTGTGAACCAACCCAAAACCAAATCACAGTATCTCCATCCAACTGACCAACGGCTCGATAGTTGTTGCTGATTCTAGCAGAGTAGATTGGTAACTCTGGATGCACTTTTTTGAAACGCAGACTGGGATAACTTGGGTTTTCCTGGAACTGGCGATATGCCTCGCGTGTTTGCTCTTGAACTTGTTTTGGCAGTGCCGCAAAAGATTTACGGAATTCGGCTGTAGTACGGGACTTCACAATGTTTCTGGATCGAGTTCTTGGGTTTTACCTGCGTGATACTCAGCCATTGCGGAGGCTGCAAGTTTAGCAAGAACATCGGGAGAACTCGCAAATGCTCGATCCCATCTTAGATCGTCTTGAAGTTCTTCCAAAATCATTGAGGCGATCGCATCTTGCTCACTTGCAGACAAGGTTTTCAACTTAGCGATCGCACGCTCCAGTAACTCAGTCATGGCTAGCACACTCTTACAATGAAAATGGCATATTATTTATTATCGCTTATTCTAGGCAAATCGATATCTAGGAAGCCGAGCTATCTACGTCGCAAATTCTGGGAAATACTTGTCTACAAAGTCCATAACCTTTTGAAAGTGGAGAATTCCTTCCTCTGGCCTTAGTGTCCCATACTCGTGGTCTAGATATCTAAGTTTCCAATTATCGGAGTTTTTTAGATAAACCTGTGCATAATCTGTTCCATGCCTGCGATCTAACCACCGTAAGGCTCCAATAGCCCATTCTTGGTCGTATTGTCGCTCACCAACGGGTAAGTATGTGTCGAGATACGATCGCAAAACTCTTACCGACTCAGCATCATCAAAACGAGCTAATGCAAAACAATGAAATTGTCCTGCATAACAAGTTTGACTTGGAATCAGCAAACTTTCAATTTTCTTGAGATGGTGTGGAAAGCGCCCAATTCCACAAAGCCAACTTGCAGTAATTGTATGTCTCCAACAACCATTATACATCTGGATAAGTTCTTTGTCAGTTACTTCATATCAAGCAACTCTTGTCGAGTCCACAAACGCATCTACATCTTCTTTGTCAATCCGTCGTAAAAAGTTACCGTGTAAAACGTTGAGATAAAGTGGCTGGACATAATGCTTTAAAATATTATATTCTGTCATTCTCTTTGAGTATCAAATTGTTAAGACGGAACATCTCAAATATAACATCATCGCAAATGGATGCGAACCTCTAAGGCGTTGCTGATTCACGGTATGAATCAACTTTTCGCTTGAAGTTACAAAACTCACCATACTGGGCTTATAGCAATTGGGAAATATTGAATTCATACCTGTATTAAGCAACGCCTAATAGACAAGCTCCAGCCCCAAAAAAATATAAAACCCCCAAACCCGATTTTAAAATCGGGTTTGGGGGTTTTATTCCTAAATCTCGTTCAAATCACAACTTACTCGGCTCGATCGCCGGTGCGCGCAAAGACACAGTTTTATCCGTAGCAGCCTTAGCCACAAGCGACGGCACAGAATCGCGCAACTTTGCAGTCAACTGTACAGTAGTCGCATCGTAAACCTGAGTCAGCATCTTAGGATACAAACCAATGCCAATAATAGGCACTAACAGAGCCGCAATAATAAACACTTCTCGCGGTTCCGCATCCACCAATTCCTCGTGTTCCGACAATTCCTTATTTTCAGGCCCGTAGAAGATTTCACGCAGCATTGACAGGAGATAAATCGGAGTCAAAATCACCCCGACAGCAGCTAGAAATACCACACAAACCTTAAACACAGGATTGTAAGCATCGCTGGTTGCAAAACCCACAAACACCATCAATTCTGCTACAAAACCGCTCATTCCCGGCAAAGCCAAAGAAGCCATAGAACAAGCAGTCCACATCGCAAAAACCTTACGCATTTTCTGTCCTACACCGCCCATTTCGTCGAGCATGAGCGTGTGAGTGCGATCGTAAGTGCAGCCCACCATAAAGAACAAACTCGCCCCGATTAAACCGTGGGAAACCATTTGCAGCATTGCACCGCTAATTCCCAAATCGGTAAACGAAGCTATCCCAATCAGCACAAACCCCATGTGCGAAATCGAAGAATAAGCAATTTTTCGCTTCAAATTGCGCTGAGCAAAAGAAGTTAAGGCGGCGTAAACAATGTTAACCACGCCCAAAATTACCAAGATGGGTGCGAAGACAGCGTGAGCATCCGGGAGCATTCCCGCATTCATCCGCAGTAAAGCATAGCCGCCCATTTTTAGGAGAATTCCTGCTAGCAACATGTGGGCGGGTGCGGTTGCTTCGCCGTGAGCGTCAGGGAGCCAAGTGTGCAGCGGAAAAATCGGCAGTTTGACGCCGTAAGCTATTAAGAAACCTGTGTACAGGAGCAATTCTACATTGGGGGCGTAATCTTTAGCTGCGATCGCCCGCATATCAAAAGTCACCGTATCCCCGTAAAACGCCATCGTCAGCGCGCCCAGCAAAATAAACAGCGAACCGCCTGCGGTGTAAAGGATAAACTTAGTTGCTGCGTAGAGCCGCTTTTTGCCGCCCCAGATGGACAAAATCAGGTAAATCGGGACTAATTCCAGTTCCCAAACTAGGAAAAACAGCAACATATCCTGTACGGCAAAAACTGCGATTTGACCACCGTACATTGTCAGCATCAAAAAGTAAAAAAGCTTCGGTTTAAATGTGACCGGCCAAGCTGCTAAAGTAGCCAGCGTAGTAATAAAACCAGTCAGCAAAATCAGCGGCATCGATAAACCGTCAGCACCCACAGACCAATTCAAATCGAGTTGCTGCACCCAAGTATAGCTTTCTACCAGTTGCAAATCTGGATTGCTGAAGTCGTACTGAGTGTAAAAAGCGTAAACAAGTAGGGCAAAATCGATCAAACCGACAATTAGGGCATACCACCGCACCGTCTTGCCATCCTTATCGGGAATTAAAGGAATCAGCAAGGACGCAGCAATGGGAAACAGAATTGTTGTTGTTAACCAGGGAAAGTTAGCTGTATCCATTGCGTTTTAAAATGATCCATCAGTTATTAGGTTTAAACACATTTTGCCAATTTTAGCCGAAATTTTATACTTTCTTTAGACGGAACATTTTTTTTTGCTATTATTTGGACAATTTATGCGATCGCAACAGTGAATTTTAATGAAAGATTTATTTCTATTGGCTAATTGTCAATGGTGAGTTATTGAGATAATACCATTTCTTCAAATATCTCCTACTGGGGATACGGCAATGCCCAAAGCGTGTAAACTTAAGCCGAACATCTGCAAGTCCGCGAGTCCGCCAGGGGTTGAAACCCCTGGCTAATAGCGAAAGTCCTCGCTATGAGGACTAATAGATATCTCCAAAAAAGCCAGTATTGAACTGGCAAGATGCCTGTTCCACAATAAGAGTTTGAAGGAGTTCTTCAGTCCTCTTGAGAGGACTTTAGCTTTGAGACAGGGAATTCATTCCCTGTCGGACTGTCGGACTATCGGTTTTACCTGTTTGTTGACACCAATGGACAAGGCCGTGTCCCTACCGATTTAACTGACTCCAGACACGATCGCAAAACCCAGAACTGCGACAAACACAATCAGGGCATAAAACTGAGCGCGACCGCTCTCAAAGTATTTCAAACCTTCGCCCGTAATCAGCGTGACCAAACCGGTCAGGTTGACTACACCATCGACGACTCGCAAATCCACTTCCATGACTTGCCGCGCTAAACGGCGGCTGCCTTTGACAAAGAGAAAATCGTTGATATCGTCGAGATACCACTTGTTGAGGGAGAACTCGTAAAGCGGTTTGATTTTTTGGGCGATCGCACTTGCGTCAATTTTACGGCTCAAATACATCAGAGAAGCCAAAGTAATGCCCAGCAAAGCAATACCTACAGAGCTTCCGCCCATAATCAGAAATTCCGTCAAATTGAACTCAGCAGCGTGTTCCAAAACTTCTTCGAGAGACTCGCCTGGCGCGCGAACAAACTGCTCGAAATAATTGGCAAACGGCGTACCGAGAAAACCGATAAACACAGAAGGTACTGCCAGCAACACTAACGGCAGAGCCATTGTCAGAGGAGATTCGTGAGGCAAATGGTCGTGCTCATCGTGACTGTCGCCAGTTGATGCCAATTCCTTAACGTTCATCGCTCCGGGGCCAAAAACAAGACCGGGTTGCAAGAGTTGCTGCTTGATGGCGCTGTCATTGCCCCGGAATTCGCCCTCAAAGGTGCTGAAATACATTCGGAACATATAAAACGCGGTCATCCCGGCAGTCAGCCAGCTAACAGCCCACAGAGCGGGATTGGCTGCGAAGGCGCTGGCGAGGATTTCGTCTTTTGACCAAAAACCAGCAAAGGGCGGAATTCCGCAGATTGCCAAATTTCCGATTAAAAAGCAAGAAGCGGTAATCGGCATATATTTCCGCAAGCCGCCCATGACTCGCATATCTTGAGCGAGTGCGGGGTTGTGGCCTACAACTGCTTCCATCCCGTGAATCACTGAACCTGAACACAGGAACAGCATTGCTTTGAAATAAGCGTGAGTCATCAAGTGGAAAAGTCCGGCACTGTATGCGCCGACGCCCATTGCCATCACCATGTAGCCGAGTTGGGAGATGGTGGAGTAGGCTAAGCCTTTTTTGATGTCATTTTGGGTAATCGCGATCGAAGCACCCATAAATGCCGTAAAACAGCCGGTGCAGGCGATCAAATTCATGACTGCAGGCAGCCCTTCAAACACTGGGTACATCCGAGCGATCAGGAATACGCCGGCGGCTACCATTGTCGCGGCGTGGATTAAGGCCGAAATCGGTGTCGGGCCTTCCATTGCGTCTGGGAGCCAGACGTGGAGGGGGAATTGAGCGGATTTGGCTGCTGGGCCCAAAAATATCAGGACGCCGAAGATTGTCGCCAGAGTCGCCGAAAGAGCGCCGGATTCGACTAATGAGTGCAGGCGTTCGCCCATCACCTCAAATTCAAAGCTGCCGGTGGCCCAGTAAATGCCGAGGATGCCCAGCAGCAGGCCGAAGTCGCCGACGCGGTTGGTGACAAAAGCTTTTTGGCAAGCGTCAGCAGCGGGTTTGCGATCGTACCAAAATCCGACTAGCAGGTACGAACACATACCTACGAGTTCCCAAAAAATGTAAATCTGAACGATGTTCGGGCTGATTACGAGACCCAACATCGACGCGCTGAAGATGCTCAGGTAGGCGTAAAAGCGCACGTACCCGTCATCGTGAGCCATGTAGCCGTCGGTGTAAATCATCACCAAAAAGGCGACCGTAGTGACGATCGCCAGCATTACCGCCGTCAGGGGGTCAATGATATAGCCCATATTCAGCGAGAAGTCGCCCGCAGAAGCCCACTGAATACTGCGGGTGTAGGGTGCGTGGCCCTGTAGTTGACTCCACAGCAATGCGAAAGAGAGTACCATTGACCCTCCGAGTGTGGAGACGATTAATATCGCATTCGCTTGTCGGAGTTTGTTGGTTGCCTGGTTAAAGGTGATTAAGCCTAGACCTACTAGCATTGCGCCTGCCAGTGGCAGGACTGGGATCAGCCAAGCGTATTGATAAAGCAGTTCCATGACTGATAGGTAGTTTAAAGTTTCTACTAGATATTGCCACAATTCTTTACAAATTGTGGCACACGCCTGCGCGACTAGGCCAAAATACTTGATCCAATTCTTTAAGTATTGCTATAGCCGAATGCGATCGCGAGCGAGACGATCGCACTACTTTTTTCATCGCGGGCGAGACTATCGCACTAAACGCCGAAAATTATTCCGGTGCAAACGAAAACTATACGACAAATCTCACAGTCCTGTACCTTCAAGACGGCGAGATTTATTTTGGTGTGGCATGGTTGAGGGACAAATGGGGAATGCCTTCTGCTTCCGACCTAAAAGCCGAAGGCATTGTACACAAGAGCCGAAAGCCTTGGAACCGTTACCTCTTGGCTACTTCCTGAAGTTGCAGCCGTTGAGATGGGGAAGCTACCTGAGCCGCGAGCATCCAGGAGTCCAGAGTCCGCCGCAGTTCCTCGCGTCCTTGGTAGTCTTCAAATCTAAATCGAACTTTATCGCCCTCAAACAAAATCAGCGTGGGCAGACTTGTCAGCCGATAAGTATGGGCCAACTTGAAACATTGATCGGCATTCACCCCTACAAGCTTGACTTTTTCTGCCCACTGTGCCTCAAAACTCTTAAGCGTGGGGTCGATCGCGCGGCACAAACCGCACCAGGGGGCGGAAAAGTGAACTAAAACGGGGGTAGAGGCTTGAAACACCTCTTGTGCAAAAGTGCGTTCGCTAACCGACAACACCATGAGCCCTCAAAATTTAATAATTTTTTTCTATCCTAGGGATCATGCTACCAGTATATGTTCCTAGTGACACGCATCAAAAAAGGATGAATTTCCCACAGCAGGCCCGTAAAAATGACTACACCTAGATAGGAAGGGCGCAGAAACTCAAGCAAATCAAGGGTTTGACGCTTTTGTAGGATTGCCAAAAAAGGCATGATTGAGGTTCGAGATTTGATGGTTTCAAAGGATTCTCCAAAACGAGCCTGAAGTCGCCTGTCGCCGTGCCACACTCCGAACAGGTGGTGAAGTACCAAACCGATGGAAGTGACGAGGGTAAAGCTAGTGCCAATCCACAGGGTGTGGGCGACGCACCAAATCACCTGTCCCACCATTTGCGGGTGACGGGTGATACGAATGATGCCCGTTTCGTAGAGGTGAACTTGGGGCTTTTGGACGGCGGCAATTTCTAGGAGGTTGAAAGTTGCTGGGTACAGAAACAGAAAGGAAATTGCCGAAAGTATCCAAACTGCAGGTTTAACTCCGGGTACTCCCTGTACTTGCCAAAGCTGTACGCCGTCGTAGCGGTGGTTGAAAAAGTAGACAATCAGAATGACGGCTAGCGGCAAACTGACAAGGGCAAACAAAACGCGGTAAAGTCTCGGCCCGATCAGCTTTTCACCTTTGGGCCGGAGGGCTGCTAAACCGCTGTGGGCGATCGCAAAAACCAGTAACAGACCCAGAATAACTAAGTGGGAGTCGAGCGCCAAGTCGATCGTCATTGCAAATATTAAGAAAAGTTATTGATTCTCGGCCAATTTGTGTCACAAAGTATCTATGGGAGCATTCAGCGGTTATCAGTCATCACTCATCAGTCATCAGTCATTAGTGAGCCAATAGCAACTAAAGACCGAAGACAGAGGACGAGTACAACTGACTTTAAGGTTGCGTGTGTTGCAGCCAAATGACTGGCATCCAAGTCAACTCCGACTTTTGCACACCAAATCGAACCAGCTTGTCGATTGACCGCAGAGATTGACAGAAGACCCGCCCCTAAACCTACTGACAATTTAGATATATGTCTGACCTTCCTTTCACTTTAGACCAGTTACGCATTCTCAAGGCGATCGCCTCTGAAGGAAGCTTCAAACGCGCTGCGGACAGCCTCTATGTATCCCAGCCAGCAGTTAGCTTGCAAGTGCAAAACTTAGAGAGACAATTGGACGTGCCGTTGTTTGACCGGGGGGGGCGGCGAGCTCAACTGACCGAAGCCGGACACTTGCTGCTGAGTTACGGCGAGAAAATTTTATCGCTTTGTCAGGAAACTTGTCGAGCTCTGGAAGACTTGCAAAATCTCCAAGGCGGTACTTTGATCGTCGGCGCTTCTCAAACAACGGGAACCTATTTGCTGCCCCGGATGATTGGGATGTTTCGCCAAAAGTATCCGGATGTAGCAGTACAGCTTCACGTTCACTCGACCCGCCGCACGGCCTGGAGTGTAGCCAACGGGCAAATCGATTTGGCAATTGTTGGCGGAGAAATTCCTACCGAACTTGTAGAAGCTTTAGAAATTGTTCCTTACGCTGAGGACGAACTGGCTCTGATTCTCCCTCCATCTCACCCGATGGTACAACAAGAAACTATCCAAAAAGAAGACCTTTACAAATTGCAGTTTATATCCCTCGATTCGCAGTCTACGATCCGCAAAGTAATCGATCAGGTACTGACTCGCTGCGGCATAGACACGCGCCGCTTGAAAATAGAGATGGAGCTAAATTCGATCGAAGCCATTAAAAATGCCGTTCAGTCGGGGCTGGGAGCTGCTTTTGTGTCGGTTTCGGCGATCGAAAAAGAGTTGCTAATGGGCGTCTTGCACAAATCTCAAATGGACGAAGTTTTGGTAACTCGCATTTTGTCGCTGATTTACAACCCCAACCGCTACCGTTCTAAAGCAGCAGAGGCTTTCAGCAATGAAATTTTGCCCCAGTTTGCCACTTATTCGACCATCCTGGAGAAGAAAGAACCCCCGGCGCTCGATTTGGGATTCATAGAAATAGCAACTCCCAACTCGGCGGGAAGTTAATCTCTTAGGTCGCTGGCAGTTAGCAGTTCGCGGTTAGTTGAGAAATCGAAATCTGGTTTAACCATCACTTTTTCTTCGTTCTTCCCTTTTCCTTCTTTCCTCTTCCTTCTTCTTAGCAAACAAAAATGGAAGTTTACTGCACCCGACCGGGCTGCCCGCGCCCTCAAAACTATTTTCCCGACCTCGATGACAGTTCGCGGCTGAAAACGGTGCAGCAAAAGTTTTGCACCGCTTGCGGGATGCCCATGATTTTGAGCGGGCGCTATTTGCCCGTGAGGTTGTTGGGTCAAGGCGGTTTTGGGGCGGCATTTTTGGCCAGAGACCGCTATACTCCCGCGATGCGGCAGTGCGTTGCTAAACTTTTGCAGCCGTCGGTAAGTCTGACTCCGCCCCAGCTAAAAATCGCTCAAACTCTGTTTGAACGGGAAGCGGCGGTGCTGGAAGAACTGGGAAACGAACATTCCCAAATTCCGAGTTTGCTGGCTTTTTTTGAGCTGACTGTTACGAGTTTGCAGCCGGGAAAAAACGATCAGTTTTTCTATCTGGTTCAAGAATTTATTGACGGTATAAATTTGGAGGATGAACTAGCTGTTAAAGGCAGGTTTTCGGAGGCCGAAACCGTGGAGGTGCTGCGGGAAATTTTGAAGGTTCTCGATTTTGTGCACTCTCGCGGTTCGATTCACCGGGATATTAAACCTGCTAATATTATGCGGGGTAAAAACGGTCGGCTTTATTTATTAGATTTTGGGGCTGTTAAACAAGTAACACAAAGTGTTGGGAGTGCAAAAGCTTCGACTGGTATTTATTCTTTGGGTTACGCTCCGCCAGAACAGATGAGCGGGCAAGAAGTTTATCCGGCAACCGATTTGTATGCTTTGGCTGTGACTTGTATTACTTTGCTGAGCGGTTTGCAGCCGACGGAGCTTTTTGATAGTTACAGAAACGAATGGAATTGGCAGTCGCGGGTGCAGGTAAGTTCGCGTTTGGGTCATGTTCTCGATCGAATGTTATTATCAGCTCCCAGCCAGCGTTTTCAATCTGCAGCGGAGGTGGAAGCTGCTCTGATGTCTCGGCCTCAACAGCCTAACATCGTCGTGCAGCCACCGACCCTACGGACTCCGACTCCCCTACCGACTCAGCAGCTACCACCGACTCAGCAGCCTCCTGTACCTGTTCCTGCTACACCTCCCGGAGGGCTGCAACCTTCGCAGAGAGCGACTTTTTCGATTTGGGAGGTTTTGTCGGGGGCGGCGTTTACGGGTTTTGAGGCGGGAGTGCTGGCGATCGCCCTGACGAGTTTGCTGCCCTCTCCTGGCTTGAGTATCGGATTGTTGGGGATGATTGTGGCGGGTTTGATTTACGGCCAGTACCGCAGGGCGATCGAACAAACTGAGATGTTGATTATTGGTGCAGGTACTCTGGCTTTGCTGTGGTTTTTCCCGGTTTTACAGACGGCGGCACTTGCGATTTATCCTAATTCTCCGATCGCTGGCGTGTTGTTTGTGGGATGGTTGGGTGCTTTGGGTGCGATCGCTGGAACAGCTATTTTTAGATTGATTTATAAGTTACTTTCAAACATTTTTTAACTTGCACCACTGTCAGCAACAGGCTTTTCGGCCTGTTCCACAAAGAGTGAATTTATTGTGGGATGGGCATCCTGCCCGTCCATAAAAAGCTTAATAAATCAATTGTTTTTCCCGGTTTTACAGACGGCGGCACTTGCGATTTATCCCAATTCTCCGATTACTGGCGTCAGCAACAGGCTTTTCGGCCTGTTCCACAAAGAGTGAATTTATTGTGGGATGGGCATCCTGCCCGCAACAGGCTTTTCGGCCTGTTCCACAAAGAGTGAATTTATTGTGGGATGGGCATCCTGCCCGTCCATAAAAAGGTTAATAAATCAATGGAAAATCAGAAGTCTATCTACCCTAATTGGGTCATTGCTTGGGGCCCAGAAGCCCGATCGCACCCTGCAACTTGGGAAACTTCCGATTTTGCCATAATCGGAGCTGAACCCACCTTCAGCCCCAATCAGCGATTTGTGCTGATTGGTGACTGCTGCTTCGATCGCACTTTGCTAGTCAAACAACAAATTGATACTGATGGATTGACCGATTTGGCGATCGTCGGACAGTTATGGGAAACATCCGGCCCTCAAACTTTGAGCTTATTGGAAGGACAATTTGCCCTTGCTGTGTGGGATCGAGACGAGCAAACCTTGTGTCTGGGGCGCGATCGCGTGGGAGCAAAAACGCTGTATTACACTCGCACGGGAACGACTCGCCATATTGCGCCTCGACTGCGATCGCTCAATCCGTATCACGATCGAGAACTTGATTTAGTTGCTTTGCGCGACTACTTGTGCTGTGCCTTTGTACCCGGATCACAAACGCTGTGGGAAGCGGTGCGAGAGTTGCGGCCCGGTAGCTACCTGTACTTACCGGATATTGAGGCGCAGAGATACTGGCAGCCACAGGAGCAAATTACTAACGCCGATCGCCCTTTGGAATGGCATAGTCAACAAGTGCGATCGCTTTTGGAACAACTGGTGCAGGAAGCGCTACCAGCGGGAGAACCAGTCGCAGCATATCTTTCGGGTGGTATTGACTCAAGTTGCGTCGCCGCGATCGCCACAAGGCTGCACGATCGTCCGGTGCACACTTTTTCGATGCACTTTGGTGCTCAATATCCCAGCGAGATTGAATTTGCCAACATCGTCGCAGCACATTGTGGCACTGAGCACCACGTTTTGGAAGTTTCGCCAAAGCAAATTTGGGAGTTGCTACCGGAAACGCTGGCGGCGATGGACGATCCGGTGGGGGAAGGCTTGACGGTTCCCAATTTGCTGTTGGGGCGATCGGCAAAGCAATTCGCAGACGTGGTACTGAATGGCGAAGGTGGCGATCCGTGCTTTGGCGGGCCGAAAAATAAGCCGATGCTGCTGAATAGTTTGTACGGTTCGGTTCAGGTTAAAGCCGATCCGATCGCAGCTTACTTGACTTCGTTTCAAAAATGCTATGTGGATTTGCCACGTTTGCTGAAGCCGGAGGTTTGGGAAAAGGTGAAGAATGCGCCTTCCGTCTTTGCTGAGGAATTGCAACAGACAGAAACGACGTTTTTGAATCGGCTGATGCGGCTCAACATTGAGTTTAAAGGAGCCGATTACATTTTGACTAAGGTGAATAATCTCACGGCTGCGGCGGGACTAAAAGCTCGATCGCCTTTGTTTGATTCGCGGATGGTGGCACTGAGTTTGCAAATTCCGCCAGAATATAAGCTTTCGGGCGCGCAGGAAAAAGCGGTTCTCAAAGCTGCTGTGGCGGATTTGCTGCCCGATGTGATTGTCAACCGTCCGAAAACTGGCATGGTGATGTCGATGCAGCAGTGGTTTTTGAGGGATTGGCAGCGGCAAGCGCGATCGTTGTTGCTGAATCGTCATGCGGCGATCGCGCCTTACCTCGATCGAACACTAATCCGCGAGTGGCTAAACTATCGTGGCGAAGTTTTTCCCCGCTATGGGCTGAAGCTGTGGCTGCTGGTGACGCTAGAAATTTGGTTACAAGTAAATCGCCGTTAGGCTCGCGAATTAAATAACTTACAATTTTAATTGTTATTGTGGGATGGGCGTCCCGCCCGTCTTTTTTGGACGGGCGGGACGCCCATCCCACAAACTTGTGGAAGTTATTTAATTCTCATTCCTTAGTTATCCAACATTAGGATACGGCGCCGTGCCTTTCGTGGTGTCAACTTCAGCAGTTGACGCCCAAATTTCTCGATCGACAGCGGCATTTTTCCTATGCGGTTTTCGCTCTTGTTTATAGAACCGAATTAAACCGCAGAGGGCGCAGAGGATACAGAGAAACGGAAGAGACAGATGAATCATTCCGATGCCAACGGATTTGATATACAGTGTATTTCATAAACCTGGAATACGCTGTATATAAGCTGCTACGCATTTAAATTGAATCCAGAGACGGGATCTAACTCCCGACCAATTTTGGCCGGGTTTTTTTTGTCAATCGCCCGCCCTCGCCACAAATTCTCCTAAATTCTGCCAAAGTGTCCTGAAAGAGGTGCTGTGAGGCGAAAGACTAAATTAGTAGATGCACCCGTCGCTAATTTAGGATGATTGCATTTATGTATTTGTGTAGTTAATTCTGTCTAACTACTTATCTAACACAACTACGTCAATAATCTTTCAAGGAAAAAAATATGTCCAGTAAACAAGGTCAACCCCCCTGTCAACATACTGTAGAGTCTGGAGATACATTTTCCAATCTTGCACTTGCCTACTATGGTGATGGTAGCGATGCGAACGCGAACAAAATTGCAGGTGCAAATCCTGGCGTTTCCCCTACAAGTTTGCAAATTGGTCAGAAACTTCAAATTCCTGCTTAACAGATTTGGAAAGCTTGTCAAACTAACCACTGCTAATAGCAGTTATTAAGAGTGCAGAAGGTTAGCCAATCAAACTGACCTTCTGCAACTAACACTTGCAAAGGGATTTATATTGACCCGAAGAAGCCAGAGATAACTATTTTTCAATTTTTGGAGCGTTAATTATGTCAGTCGAAATTTTTACAGATTCCAATTTCTCTGGAACCAAATCAGGTTCTCTTGAGCAGGACTCTTCCTGGATTGGAGATTTTTGGAACGACAAAATATCCTCGATAAAAGTTTACTCCGGCACTTGGGACTTTTTTGAACATTCAAAATTCCAGGGACGAAGCCTCCGACTTGGACCAGGCGAATATCCCAGCTTCAACAATGAAGTTAATGATACCATCTCGTCATTTAAAAAAGTGGCAGTAGGTGATTCAACTGGTTCAGATAATGATGTTCTGAAAAGAATCCTAGACCTTACAAACAATGAGCGTGGTAAAGTGGGTTTATCTCCGCTCACACTTAATTCCAAACTGACTGCTGCTGCACAGCAACACAGCCGGAGCATGGCAATGCAGGACTTTTTTGATCACCGCCAAATGGGGGAGCGGGTCAGAGCGGAAGGTTATCATTACTCACGAGTGGGGGAAAACATTAGCGCTGGCAACTCTACACCAGAGGATGCCATTAAAGGCTGGATGAATAGCTCAGGACATCGTGACAACATTCTGAATTCTAACTATCGAGAGCTTGGGGTCGGTTACTACTTTTTGGAAAACGATCAGGGTAGCGTCAACTACAAGCATTACTGGACTCAGGTGTTTGGCACACCCCAGTAACGCTCGATAGCCCGATCAATTACAAGTTGGGCAAACACCTCAAATTCCATAAACCTGAATCGCCGTAGGAATAGCTGATTTTAATTGCAGTTATTGAGGATACAGAAGGTTAGTAACTCAAACTAACCTTCTGTAATTAATACCAACCCCTGGATCTATCTTTAGCGAAAGAAGTTGAAAAATGGGAATTTCTACAGATTACTCAAACGTTCCTGACTGGGTAGCTAAACCCGAAGGGTACCCGACCGGATCGATGGTCAAATACAATGGCAACATCTTTTATGCCAACTTCTGGGCTTCAGAACCAGGGGTAGGGGATGCAGATCATAATGGTTGGCGGTTTTACGATGAGTTGTACGATCAAACACCTCACACGCCGACCGCACAAGCTAAAATCATTGCCTATATTCCTACTTGGAGAAAGAAAGAGGGATTTAACTATGCCAATGATGAGATGTATCGATACATCACCCACGGCATCGTCTCGTTTCTCATGTTTAGTGAGGTAAATCTCGGTGAGTTTGAACCAAAGTCCTTGGATGACGTTAAGGCAATCCTCTCAGATGTGGTCAACACCGGACATCGAAACGGCACCAGAATCTTAATTGCGCTGGGAGGTGCAGTTGATTATGGATTCCTCAAGTTGATGACTGATATAGGAAATAATCCCGATAATCCACTTCTGGATCGCGCTGTACAAAATGTAGTCAATTTTGTCAATTCAAACCATCTAGATGGCGTAGACCTGGATTTAGAGTGCTGGTGGGGCAAACCTGGTGAACAGGATCAGGGAGGAAGACCAAAAGGTGATGGACCTCATCCGGCTGGATCTGCTTTGACTTTGTTTGCTCAAAAATTAAAGCAAGCTATTCCTGATAAATTGGTTTCCGCAGCTATTTTTGGCACCTCATATTATGGAAATAACTATGACCCAAAATTAGCAGATTATGTAGATTGGCTCGGAATTATGACCTACGATCTCACTGGCTCTTGGAATGCGTCTCCAGTGGGGCCACATACAACCCTGTATAAGATACGCAATCAGGAGTCCTCTAATATACGCACTCAGGATTCTTATCAGGAGTCTTATGTTGAAGAACAACAGGGAGAGTGGCCTAATCGTGGGATTGTAAATAATCCTATTCTTTCAGTGGAAGACACGCTTTGGTACTGGACGAATCCATTATTTGTGAACTGGCAGGGTGCAGGACAAAATATACCCAGAGATAAGATCGCCGCAGGAGTTCCGATCTATGGCTATGATTTTGCCTACGGGAAAGATCCAGATGACCTGAGTGGTCAAGTTCCTCCAGGGTATAAATCTATTCGGTACAAAGATATCCTGGCTCAATTTCCCGATGCTCATACGGCTGCCAATGGCAATATTAAAGTGTTGGGAAGTACGCCAAGACCTCCTTTTATCTCTGCTTCAGGTGATTACCTCTATACTCACAATATCTACTTTGAAACTCCAGAGACTGCCGTTACCAAGTTGAATTTCTTAAAGGATGTCGGAGCGCAGGGAGTGATTATCTGGGAACTTTCCAACGATGTTTGGGAAGAGGGCAAGAGTATCATTAAGGCACTTTACCAAAACTCTGGCAACCCAGAAACCAGACCGGCATTGCCTTCAAGTAGAAAAACACCTGTGCCAAGCGATATACTCACCCCGCTCATCGAACGTATCGGAAGCTACACAAATGAGTTCGCGGCTGAGATAGCACAAGGAAAGGAAAAAGAAACATCTCGATTAGGCTTCCTTGTCGAGCCAACTTTGGTAGAAGCAATCTCACAATTTTTTGATGAAGCTGGAAAAACAGAGGGCGAAGAAATCCCAAAGGACGATAAAGATAGAATAATTGGATTGTGGATTGAGATAGAGGAATCCGCAAAAAGATATAGGGTAAATAGTCCAGATGCTCTAAGTGTCTTAACAGAGCTCAAGGGTAAAGTCGCCGTATTGGTCGGGCTGGTTGCATCGATGATCGGGGGAATGGCTGGTTGGCTATCTGTACCGTTCTTCTCAATGATTACTTTGTTCCAGACACATATTTTGCTGGAAGGATTTGTACGACAAAATCCTTCAGAAGGTCGAGATGTAGATACTGACAATGATGATGAGAAACAAAAAGAATGTGAGCGTGAAGCTGATGAGGTTTCACAGCAAATACAGCGAGCCATAGATGTGTTGAAAGGTGCTCTTGATAAATGGCCCACAAAGGATTTAGGAGATATAGGATCGGTCTTAGGTATCCCAACCCCTACTAAGCCTGACGAGCCTGATGCGCCTACACAACCACCAAAAACGCCAATTCGTTTACCCTCAACCTCAATTGTTAATTTTGCAAATGGTTTATTCAATGCAGCACTAAAGGATTCACCCAATGGCCATAGGATTATTAGCAAAAAGCAGGAAATTATCAGAAATGGTGTATCTGCACAAGTATTTACAGTATATGAAATACAAAGCCAAGAAGGCTGCAACATGGCGATGGAGGCACTGCGAGAGTTAAAGGAAGCGGAAACATTTTTGGCATCTTTTTTCCTTGGTCCTGGCGGTTGGATACTCCGTCTGACTAGGGGGTTGCTGGCGATCGCTGATTCAAACGAAGACTTCAATGATTTATTCGGAGACTGGACTTATCAAGTTGGCGATCGCTTATTTGTCTATGGAGCTGCTGGAGGTAGCTGGGCTCATAATGAAATGCTGTTTGTGTCCAAGCGAAATGGGCAAATCTACTACCAAGGAGATATATCAGAAGATTTGTTCCCGAAGTTTCAAGAATACTTCGGGATCAATCCCCTTTTATAGGTAACGTATCTGATTGAATGTACCCGTTCAGTGGGTAACTGGGGAATAAAGGTTTCGGGGGTTTCGATTCGGTGATTTAGTCCTGTTTGCTAAAGTTGCTGGACTGAATAGTGCATCAAACTCCATTATCCCCAAAAGAAACAAGAAAACTGAGTATGTTCGCGCAAATAAATTTAGATCGCTAGGCAGGAGAATTTATCATGGTATTCAATCAAATTAATCAGAATGTCCAAAATGCACAAAGAAACCTTTGTCCTAGGCGGACACGACCACCGTTAGATAGATTTTCTTCCTACTTTAACGAGGAATTCTTAACAAGATCATACGAATTTACCGATAGTAATGGTAACACAAATACCGGTCTTATGAGTGATAAAGTATCAGTGATACTTTTGCCCCGAGCTTTTAAGCAACTAGGTACGGTACCTGGACAAGATCAACTTGAACCAATTACAACATTCTTGCAAACAAAATATTCACAGCACCTTTTCATCAAAGGACATATGTGGAATCACGTGCTGGGTGGTCCAGGAGTAACCAAAAATCTTATCCCCCTAACCCATGCAGCAAATATGAAGCACAACAAGTTCGCAGAAGAACCACTTAAAAATGCTTTACATGATTTTGACAACTTTTACAATCGCAACAAATCAGATCATCCAGATTATGACAAGGTTTATGGATTTAAGTATGTAGTAGAGATTGAAAATGCTCCTTGGCCGAGCGTTACGGAACTTATTGTTCCTAACTCTATTCATATACAACTATTTCCCATAAAATGTAATATTTTTTATGAGATTATAGAGGATAATTCTATCATATATAATGCTCTTTATTCAAATACCAGAAATCATATTGAGCGATTGAGCAACGGTATATGGATTGATCAGGCTGGTAAGGTGATTGATCGGGATGGTAATGAGATTGATCAGGCTGGTAATGTGATTGCTGCTTAATGACAAAGAGCTTGATTGCTCAACTTTTAGCCTGATCTTGTATACAGGTAAGAAATTTCACATTTCGGGTGCATCCGTGCTATTAGATTCCATTCCAGATGTCGCTGACTTACCGAATTAGTCCCACGATGGAGGTATATCGCAGGTTCTCACGAGTGAATCGCCTCGCTCCGTCTACAGCCACGCCTCATCCGCTCAAACTCGCTCTATCCGAAGACCATCTAGCTTGGGTTCAGTCTGGGAGCCATTCTGCCGCCGATAGTTCATGTTCGAGTCGTGGCAACTTCACGAATCCCAGCTTGAGGTAGAGTCCATCGCTTGAGTGGATCGCTTTCCCCAACTGCCCCCAAGCCCAAAAGTGTTCCGATTGACAATGGAACGGATGGCCCCGTCGCTTGAGGCGATCGCCCGCGATTCTTCAACCCGCAAATTTAACAATCCGTATTTTTAACCCCCAATTTCAAGCACTATTTTACCAGTTACTGAGCCTGTTTCTAACAGTTCGTGAGCGGCTTGCGCTTCTTCGAGAGGGAAAGTTTTGCTGACGTGAATTTTTAGCAAGTTGCGATCGCACAAACGAGCACACTTCTGCAGAATATGAGCCTGCTGTTCCTGTTCCTCCACCAAACCTTCCAGCATCGGTGTCAACATTAATTCCAGACTAATTCTCAGATTCCGCATTCTCGCTGTTTTCAAATTGCCCAAAGCCGGATCGGGTTCCAAAATTGTTACCAAATCTCCATAAATTTTCACAGTCGGAATAGTTTGGTAAAAAGTTTCTCCCCCGACTGTATCGAAAGCCAAATCAACTCCTTGTCCTTGAGTCCAAGTCAAAACCTCATCGACAACATTGGTGTTTTTGTATAAAATAACTGAATCTGCACCTAAGTGCTTGACAAAATTGGCTTTTTCCTCAGAACTAACAGTTGTGCAAACCTCTGCACCCTGCAATTTTGCCAACTGTACCGCGACGTGGCCGACACCGCCGGCACCAGCTTGAACCAGGACTTTTTGACCGGCTTGCAAGCGCCCTCGATCGTACAGCGATTCCCAAGCTGTAATTAAAACTAACGGTGCCGCCGCCGCCTCAGCAAAACTTAAAGCAGCAGGCTTGAGGGCGAGAAAACGTTCGTCTACAACGGCAAACTCGGCATAAGTACCGATCGACCCGCCCAAACCGCCATTGCAGAAAAAAACCTCGTCTCCCACTTGGAAACTTTGCACACCTGCACCGACAGCCTCTACGACTCCTGCACCGTCGCACCCCAAAACGTGAGGAGTTTTGTCCGGGTAAAAAGTGCCGCGCGATCGCAACTTAGTATCTATCGGATTGATACCTGCCGCTCGCAACCGTACCAAAACTTCAGTTTCTGTTTGTATAGTAGGGGCGGGGATATCTTGCAGTTTCAATACGGACGGGCTTCCGGGGGTTTGAAAAACGATAGCTTTCATCATGGGTGTTACACTAGATCAGATAATCCCTAGACTTTATTGTATCTTGCTTAGCAAAGCAACAAAAAACTTTTCGTTTCTCCCCAAAATTATGAGGGTTGTTGAAAGGCATTACATAGCTCGGCAGCATCAGTTTTATAAACAGTTTGATGACTTATCGTTTCTGTCCCGAAATCTATCCGATCGTGGTAAATATTATATGAGGAAACCCTTTTTTACTTCTGGCTCTAAAGTTGCTAATACCAGAATTATCAGACAGTTATCTGCACTATTAAAACCTACAGAAGGCTCTCAATCATTCCCTGCTAAAATTAGCAATCAAGTTCTCAAACAAGTTGTTCACGATTGGGAGGATTGCCAAAAGTCAAGAATAGCTTCTGACCGATATCTACCTCGATTTTTATTCCTCCCCAGCATCCCCCACTACAAACATACAATCTGGGGACGTAACTGGTTAAGTCAGGATAACCAATCGATAGAAAAAAGGGGAGGTGACAAAAATAATGGACTACTTCATTTATCTCAAAGTGACATAATAATTTCTACAAAATCCCAAAAGGTCATCAAGGTAAGGATAGGTCTTGAAACAGCGCTCTACTTTGTTGAGGCTGCCCATCAAAAGCTTGTAACGTTGGTGGATTTAAATTCTCACCTCATAGCAGGTATAGATTTAGGGATCGATCGCCTCGTCGCTTTGGCATCTAATAAGCCAACATTTATTCCAACTATCTATGATAAAAAACATCTCAAATCAATCCCTCAAGGTTTCAATCAGCGCCGAGCATTTTTAGTGTCAAAACTTGATCCGGGAAAATCTACGACGCGCCAAATCCAGCAAATCACCTTTAATCGAAACAAGCGATTAGAAAACTACCTTCATCAAACCAGTTTGATGGTCAAGCGGTTGGTGTATGAGAAAATAATCCTGTTAATTATTGGCACAAATGTGAGGAATAAACAAAATATAAAATCACCAAAAGAGCATCAGACTTTTGTAGTAATTCCTCATACCCATCTCCTAAAATTTATTACTTACAAAACTGAGTTAGTCGGGATCAAGGTAATAGTTACACAAGCATCTTATACAAATAAGTGCAGATTTTTGGATTTAGAGCCGATCGGTAAGCAAGAGTCTTACCAGGGTAAGGGAGGTAAACGTGGGTGGTTTCGGTCTTTGAATGACAGTCGGATTAATGCTGATGTGAATGCAGCGTTAAATATGATTATAAAAGTAAACGTAAACTCACCCTTAGAGGAGTGCCACAACCGTATAGATGGGTTTGCAGTGTCACCTGTACGGGTTGAGCCTGTACGAAAAGAACCACAAAAAGTTGGGTAATGTCAAGTATTGCCCGGTTTTTTGTCAACTGTTAACTCTCTTGTCGCCTTCACGGCGATCTGACCTTGTATTCGTTACCCATCCGTGGCGATACTTAGTTATTTTTAAATAGATTGGCTTCAGATAACTACAACAATTTTCGAGCGGTGTTAATCGATGTTCGATCTAGATTTATTTTTTTACTTTGAGATTCTTGCATATCTTCTGGGATTATCGGCGACTTTAGCCGTGGTGTCCGCGATTTATCTCAAGTGGCAGCGAAGGCCATCTAGTCTACCGCTAGCCCAAGAGCAACGGCAGTTGGCAGAATTAAAGCCCGACGATTTATCTGCGGGATTAAAAATGCGGAAAAACTTTTTGATTTTCCCCAAATCAAATCGGTGGCCGCCAACTGACAGCTTCTTGGGTAAAGTTTTAGGTATTGGCCGCGCTGTATTCTTGGCGAAGCAACAGCGCCTAAGTGTGAAGTCTTCGCCTCTTGTGGGGCCTGGAACCTGCAAAACCCTAAGTCTGAGCATTTCGGGTTCGATGGGGGAAAATCTCGATCGCCCGAATGCCGAGAATCCTCCCAAAGTTACTGCTTCCGAGCAATTAGAGGAAGATTTGCTGGGCGAAATCCTAGCAGGTACTGAGTCGCCGGGGGGAGCAGAATTCTTTGATGCTTTAGTTGGCCACTTAGCCTCAGCACTCGGAGTTCGCACCGCCGTCGCTGCCAAATCGATTAAGTCGAAGGCACGCACCGATGCTGCTGCCGATAGATTGCAACTTATCAGTTTTTGGAGCGACGGACAGCAGCAGCCAAACTTTGAGTACGACACCGCCAATACTCCCGAAGCGCGGGTGCTGGAGGGGGGAATGTATTCCTGTCCAGACTACCTTGGGGAAACCTTTCCAGAAGACCGCAGACCGGTAGTTACAGGTGCGCGCAGTTTCCTGGGAGTCTTGCTGAAAAACTCTTACGGCGAACCTTTAGGCATTATTTGTATTTTCCACGATCGACCCCTGGTGGAAGCACATCTTGCCAAATTCCGATTAATTCTCAGCATCTTTGCCGGACGGGCCGCCGCCGAATTAGAGCGGCAGCGCCTAGAAGCCGCACTCTCCACTGTAGAAGCGAAATACTGCGCCCTGGTAGAACAAATGCCCGCTGTCACCTACATTTCTCCTCTCAACCGCAAGGCTGCCAAACTTTACATCAGCCCGCAAATCGAGACTTTTCTAGGTTATTCTGTAGCTGAATGGAGAGCAGATCCCGACCTGTGGCTGAAACTCGTTCACCCAGAAGACCGTGACCGCGTGTTAGTGGAAAACGCCACACAGAAATTCAGCGAGGGAGAAGATATCTTCTGCGAGGGGTCGCTGGTTTCAGAATACCGGGCGATCGCCCGCAACGGCCGAGTCGTCTGGTTCCGCGATCGAGCGACCGCAGTTCGCGATGAAGCAAGCAAGTCTGTTATCCTTCAAGGCGCAATGTTTGACATCACCGAGACTAAAGTAGCTGCCAGCGCGCTGCTAGAAAGCGAATACCGCTATTACACCTTGGCAAAAATACTGCCTGTCGGGATTTTCCGCGCCGACGCTGCTGGAGATTGCTTGTACGTCAATGAGCGATTTTTGGAGATGGCGGGATTGACTGCGCCAAAGGCACTAGGCCAAGGTTGGGCCCAAAGTTTGCATCCCGAAGACCGCGATCGTGTTTTGAGCCAGTGGTATCGCGCTGTCACAGACAAGTTGCCCTGTAAGTTAGAGTTCCGCTTTTGCAACGGTGACTTCACAACCTGGGTATTTTGGCAAGCAGTGCCAGAAATTACCCAAAGCGGGGAAGTTCTAGGCTATCTCGGCACGTTGACCGATATCACCGATCGCAAGCAGGCAGAATTCGCGCTGCAACAGGCGGAAGAGAAATACCGCAGTATCTTTGAAAATGCGATCGAAGGCATTTTCCAGACAACGCCCGACGGACGCTACCTCAGCGCTAACCCTGCTTTGGCGAGAATTTACGGCTACGAGTCGGCCGCCGAATTGATCGCGAATATCCAAGACATAGACCGCCAACTTTACCTCGATCCCATCCGCCGTGTCGAGTTTTTGCGCGCGATCGAAAAACACGGTTTTGTGTCTGAGTTCGAGTCCCAAGTTTACCGCGCTGACGGCACTACTATCTGGGTTTCCGAGAACGGCCGGGCAGTTCGCGATCCTGACGGAAATTTACTTTACTACGAAGGCACTGTCGAAGATATTACCCTCCGCAAAATAGCCGAAGATAAGTTAGTACACGATGCTTTGCACGATATGCTAACCGGTTTGCCCAACCGATCTTTATTTATGGATCGCTTGGGGCACGCGATCGATCTTTCAAAACGCCGCCCCGAGATTTTGTTTGCGGTGCTGTTTATCGATCTCGATCGCTTTAAGGTTGTTAACGACAGTTTGGGGCATTTAGTGGGCGATCGGTTGCTGATCGCGATCGCGCAGCGCCTGGGAATCTGTTTGCGCGCTGGAGATACCGTTGCCCGTCTCGGCGGCGACGAATTCGCTATTTTGCTGGAAGATATCAAAAGCACCGAGGATGCGATCCAGATTGCCGAACGAGTGCAGGCGGAACTGGCAGAGCCTTTTTACCTTAACGAGTATCAAGTTTTTACCAGTGCTAGCATTGGGATTGTTTGTTCTGGTTTTCCTCGGTATCCAAGGGAAACCAGCAAACTGTCGAGTCCCGAAAATCTCGGAAATATCGATCGGGAAACTTCTTTGTCTTGCTTATCTTCTGACTCTCCTGTTCCCAATGCCCCGTTCCCAATATTGTACGATCGGCCTGAAGAACTGCTCCGAGATGCAGATGCTGCCATGTATCATGCTAAGGGATTGGGCAAAGCTCGCCACGAAGTTTTTGACTTAAGTATGCACACTCGCGCCGTCGCCCTTTTGCAACTGGAAAACGACCTGCGACGCGCTTTAGACTCCCAGGAATTTCAGCTTTACTATCAGCCCATCGTCTCTCTAGTTACTGGTAGAATCAGCGGTTTTGAAGCGCTGATGCGGTGGTATCACCCGCAGCGGGGTGTCGTATCTCCTGGCGAGTTTATTTTAGTAGCTGAAGAAACTAGATTGATTATACCTATGGGCTGGTGGATGATGCGATCGGCTTGCCGTCAGATCCACGAGTGGCACCAAAAATTCCCAGCAAATCCGCCGTTGACTGTCAGCGTCAACCTTTCTAACCAACAATTTAAACAACCGGATTTAATCGATCGCATTCGCGAAATTTTACAAGAAACTCAGCTTGACCCCCGCACTTTAAAGGTAGAAATTACTGAAGGCGTCATCATGGAGAATTCCGAATCAGCAGTCGCTATCCTCGCGGAATTGAAAAATTTAGAAATTCAATTATATATTGACGATTTCGGCACTGGCTATTCTTCTTTGAGCCGCCTGCACACTTTTCCAACTGATGCTTTAAAAATCGATCGAGCTTTTGTCAGCCGCATGACTGAAGATGAAGGCAACGAAGCGATTGTACAGACTATTTTAATTTTAGCCAGTCATTTAGGCATGGATGTAATTGCTGAAGGAATCGAAACCAGCGAACAGCTTAATTTACTCAGAGCGCTGCAATGCGAATACGGACAAGGATACTTTTTCTCAAAGCCGATAGACAGTATCGCAGCCACACTTTTGATAGAAAGTCAACCTAAATGGTAATTAGTCAAGAGTCATTAGTCATTAGTCATCAGTCATTGGTAATTGATAATTGGCAATAAGAAGTCGAAAGTTAAAAGTTAAAACATTCTTTCTGAGGGAGCATCTCAGTTTTGTAAAAAGCATTTTTTTTATTGTAGTGCGAGCGTCCCCGCTCGCGTATTGTACAATACGCGAGCGGGGACGCTCGCACTGTAAATGCAAAACTCAGATGCTCCCCTTTCTGACTAATGACTAATGACTAATGACTAATGACTCCTGACTCCTGACTTAAACTTTCGCTTCCAAAGACTTGAGAAACTCAGTATTTACCCCCGACTCCCGCGTCAGGGCAATTTTCCCAGTACGAGCAATTTCCTTAATCCCAAATCTATTCAGAACCTGGACGATCGCCACCATTTTACCGGGATCTCCGACAACTTCTAATGTCAGCGTATCATCACCAATATCCACCACTCGCGCTCTAAAAATTTGAGCTAACTCAATTATCTCCGATCGCGTCCCGCTAGCAGCATTAACTTTCAGCAACATCAACTCCCGTTCCACACAGGGAATTTCCGTTATATCCTGAACTTTAAGCACGTTAATCAACTTGTACAGTTGCTTTGTCAACTGTTCGATAATTTGGTCATCTCCGGGTACAACCATCGTAATCCGAGACACTCCCCCTTGTTCCGCCGGGCCAACGGCGAGACTTTCAATATTAAAACCCCGACGGGCAAACAAACCAGCAATTCGAGTGAGGACACCCGCTTCATCTTCAACTAAAACCGAAAGAGTGTGTTTCATTTCTTCAAAAAAGACGCATTTCGTGCAATTCTACTTTCGCCAATTCGCCTTTTAGCAGAAGTGCACGGTCATTGAACCTTCATTAAACAATATGTTTGGCTCAAAATTCTTCAGGTGTTGTCCCTGACGGGGACTGAAATTTTGAGACCAATTGGTCTCAAAAATCCTTCAGAGAAAAACCCGGTGTTGCAGTGAGGGCATTTGGCGGCGGACTTGTTCTAGTCGATCGGGATTAATTTCCGAAATTTTGAGACCAATTGGTCTCAAAATTCCTTCAAAGAAAAACCCGGTGTTGCAGCGACGGCATCTGGCGGCGGACTTGTTCTAGTCGATCGGGATTAATTTCTGCAATCGCCACACCCGGTTCCTCTCCAGCATCCGCCAAAACGGCACCCCAAGGGTCTATAATCATCGCGTGACCGTGAGTTTGACGGCGGCCGTAGTGGCGACCAGTTTGTGCAGGGGCGATCGTATAACAAGTATTCTCGATCGCCCTAGCTTGCAACAAAACCTTCCAGTGATCCTTGCCAGTGTAAGCGGTAAACGCCGCCGGCACGAACAAAATATCGGCCCCTTTGTACGACAAATGCCTGTACACTTCCGGGAACCGCACGTCATAGCACACCGAAAGTCCCAGCGTCCCCAAATCCGGCGACACATAAACAGGCGGCAAATCTTCACCAGCTTTCACAGTGTTCGATTCCCTGTAAGTAATGCCGTCTGGCACATTCACATCGAACAAATGTACTTTTCTGTACCTTGCCACTTCCGTGCCGTTTGGGTCTACCAGCAAACAAGTATTGTATACCTTCCCCCCCTCCGTCGGCACTGGAAATCCGCCGCCCAGAATCGTTACCTGGAATCGTTGGGCCATCGTTTTGAGAAATTTTTCGCTTTGGAGCCCGATCGCCTCTGCTGAAGCAATCTTTTCCTCCTCTTCGCCCATAAACGAGAAATTTTCTGGTAAGGAAACTAACTCCGCACCCCGACGCACTGCCAGGTCGATTAATTCCTCTGCCTGAACCAAATTTTTTTGCAGGTCAGGCAAGCTAGTCATTTGAATTGCTGCGGCGAGATAAGACTTCATCGATTCCAAATATTAGTCATTAGTCAGTTGTCAGTTGTCAGTTGTCAGTTGTCAGTTGTCAGTTGTCAGTTGTCAGTTGTCATTAGAAACTAATTGAATAACTAAATATTTGAGACTCTGGGCTTTTTCCCTAGTGTGCGCTGGTCTTCACCCAACTGTTATAGAAGTTTTCAACCGTTGTGAGGTATGCCCTATGCCCTAGGCCCTATGCCCTATGCTCGCTTCATGTTACTGAGAAATGCTATAGAGTTTGAGAGTTTTGATATTTGAGCTTTAAATTAACCGGTAACTCATCACTCAAAACTCAAAACTCTCAACTTTTTCTCCTAGGTTTTGCAACCTAATTTGCCTCAAATCTTAAGGCATCGGATGGAAAAGCAGGTCGGGGAAAAAGCGGTTAAATTCAATTAAAGCCGCGCCTTGAATAGATAGCCAAAGGATAGCCAATACTGGTGCGGTCGAAAGAAACTTGACAAAATATTGCATGAATTCTGCTCCTGAAAATTCGAGACAGTTGGTAATTGCCGATCGGTAAGCGCGCTAATTGCTAATTTCTAGTTAATTACTTAACTGTTAGCTATTAGCTTTTCTCCATTTCCCAATTTTAGCGGGGGGAAACAGTAATTTCGTCGTCCTTGGCAAACATTTCACCGCTGGTGATTGATGTGAGAGCTGCCAGAGGCCATAAAACGCCGCTCAGCATACATTTGATTGCCAAAGGAACGTCGATAATAATCTCTTTTTCCTCTGGGGTTGCGGATTTTTTGGTAACTTGCAGATAAGAACGGCCTACCCAACCAATCCAACCTGCCATATACAAGAACAGTATGCTAGGAATCAAAAAGTCCCCTGCTTTGCTCAAGTTGCCGTCTACGATTAAGTGCGGGTATCCTTCCGGGCCGCACATAGCTTGAGAATAGCGATCGAATCTTGCTTTCGCAGATGCCGGGTCGCCATTGGTTGAACGTGCATTTTTAGCCAGTTCCTTGAATTCGGGAGAGTCTTTGCACGGCACTAAATTGTAAGCCGAAGCAACTGGAGCAAAACTGATCCAGACACTCAACACTAAAATTGCAGCAAACAATCGTCGCATGGAATTGTTTCCTTTTGTTACAAAACAATAAGTTTTTGTACAAGCATTTCAACTTGCCGATCTGGAATCCAGATTACCGTGTTTGTTGACAGTGTAAAGTATCCACCATTAATGCGGCAAAGCCCAATAGAATGAGGGATTCCCGTTTTCATAGGTCAATGCTGAGCTAGCAATACCGCGAGGATATTCCTTCATGGCATCAGATGATGGCCTTACCTGTCGATCGGGCAAAAATCCCTTAACAATAACCTGAGTACAGGTTGAGCGGGGGACTTGCGCCGAATTAGTTAAGCTAGCAATAACTAACCTATCAAATAAAATTAGCAGTTAATGGCAACCATTTTCGCAATCGAAACAAGTTGTGACGAAACAGCAGCAGCAATTGTTAAGAATCGTCAAGTTTGCAGCAATGTTGTAGCATCACAAATTAAAATCCACGAGCAGTTTGGTGGGGTAGTGCCCGAAGTGGCTTCGCGGAGTCACCTAGAAATGCTCAATCAGGTAATTGCCCAGTGTCTCGGTGAAGCAAACCTGAGTTGGTCAGAAATTGACGGCATTGCAGCGACTTGTGCCCCCGGTTTAGTAGGTGCATTGTTAGTCGGGCTGACAGCGGCGAAAAGCTTGGCAATAGTCCATCAAAAACCTTTTTTAGGCGTCCACCACCTCGAAGGGCACATCTACGCTTCTTACCTTACCGAACCAGACTTGCAGCCACCGTTTTTGTGTTTGTTAGTTTCCGGGGGACACACTAGCTTCATTTACGTCAAAGATTGCGGCGTTTATGAAACAGTAGGACAAACACGCGACGACGCCGCCGGCGAAGCTTTTGATAAAGTCGCGAGACTGTTGCAGCTAGGATATCCCGGCGGGCCGCTGATTGACAAATTGGCCGCCCTTGGCAATCCCCAAGCATACCCTCTACCAGAAGGCAGAATTTCCTTGCCCGGTGGCGGCTACCATCCTTACGACAGTAGTTTTAGCGGCTTGAAAACCGCAGTTTTGCAATTAGTGCAGAAACTCAAGAAACAAAATAACAATGTGGGTGAGGAAGGCATCTTGCCTGCCTCTACAATTAATGATATTGCGGCCAGCTTTCAGGAAACTGTAGCTAAGGGTTTAACAAAAAGAGCGATCGACTGTGCGGTAAATTTCGGGCTTACCACTATTGTAGTCGGCGGGGGAGTTGCAGCAAACAGCGGACTCCGAAAACACTTACAAGCAGCCGCAGCAAAACACAACTTGCGGGTATTGTTTCCGCCATTAAAATATTGTACAGACAACGCAGCAATGATTGGCTGTGCGGCGGCAGAACACTTGCAGCGAGGACACACATCGCCCCTGACTTTGGGAGCAAATTCAAGAATGGCTGTCAGCGATATTATGGAACTGTACAATTTGTAGTAGTAAAAATAAGTTTGTCTCCTAGTTCCCAGACTCTGCTTGGTAACCAGAAGACAGTTAATACCAATTTAATGTGAAGTTGTACATATCTCGATCCCCCTAAATCCCCCTTAAGAAGGGGGACTTTGAGAAGAATCTTGTCCCCCCCTTATTAAGGGGGGTTAGGGGGGATCAGATTCTATGCTCAACAGTCAACAGTTAACAGTCAACCCAACGATGAAAATCCGCGACGCAGAAGAAAGCGATTTGCCAGCAATTGTCCAAATATACAACGCAGCAATACCAGGCAGAATGGCCACAGCAGATTTAAAACCAGTGTCAGTCGAAAGCCGCCTCCCGTGGTACAGAGCACACTCCCCCAATTCCTGGCCGATTTGGGTAATGGAATCAGAACAAAATATTGTTGGCTGGCTGAGTTTGCAGATTTTCTACGGACGCGCCGCCTATCAGCATACAGCAGAAGTTAGCATCTACGTCGCACCCGATCGCCAACGCTGCGGAATCGGACAAAATTTATTGCAATCGGCAATTCTGCGGAGTCCAGAATTGAAGCTTAAAACTCTCATAGGAATAATTTTTGCTCACAATCAGCCGAGTGTAAGATTGTTTGAGAAATTTGGCTTTCAGCGGTGGGGATATCTGCCACAAGTTGCCGAACTTGACGGCCTTGAAAGAGATGTCGTAATTCTGGGTTTGCGTTGTCTGTAGGAACTGAGATGTTGTACCATTCTTAAGAACAGGCAAGATGCCTGTTCCACAAGAAAATTCATCTCTTGTGGAACAGGCCGGAAAGCCTGTTCATAAAAGGATTATTGACAAGGCTGCGATATGAGATGTTGCACCATTCTCAAGAACAGGCAAGATGCCTGTTCCACAAGAAAATTCATCTCTTGTGGAACAGGCAAGATGCCTGTTCATAAAAGGATTATTGACAATGCTGCAACATCTCTGTAGGAACTGATATCTATTCCGGTGCCACCGGAATTGATGCGATGTTTGCTCAATCTGCTAAAATTGTAATTTCATCCAAAGATGCGATCGCCACATCAGCATTTTCCAAATGACTAACCTCGGCCTTTCCCCAACAAATCCCGATACAGCCAGCCGCGCCCGCATTTTTACCCATCTGAATATCGCCCGCTGAATCTCCCACCATCAAAGTTGCTGCGGGATTTACTCCGAGTTTCTCACAAGCTAGCAAAAACAATTTCGGATCTGGTTTATGAAGCGTTGAATCAACTCCCATTTCTAACTGAATCCACTCGCTTAATGCGTGGTGTTTCACAAATTTCTGCACCGATTCTGTTGTAGCAGCCGAAAGAATTCCCTGTTTTAAACCAGCTTCCGAAAGATATTTCAGCACTTCCAAACTGCCGACAAATAAAGGAGAAACAGCACTATTTTTAAACATTTCGTCAGCTTCGTCAAAAGCGCGGCGCGCAATAGTTAAAGATTCCAGCCATCCCCTGCCGGTTTCGGCGATGTATCCCGCCGCCACAATCTCATTTTCCCTGCGGCTACCGACTGCTAGCAAGCCCGTGGGGTCGATGCTGCCAGCTTCGATGCCGAAAGCCATTTGTAAAGGCTCTCCAACGCCCGGAATTTGAGCGTCTGCGAGGCGCGATCGCTTCATCCCCAACAATCTCAAAAACTCCTGAGAATCCTCTAGAGTGCCGTCTTTGTCAAAGATTACGGCTTGGATATTAGAGAAGGTAATGCCCCGACATTTAATAGTTACCAAGAATCTGAACTCCGTAATATTTATATCAGGACACAACAATGTTGTGTCCCTACAATATCATGTGCGATCGATTAACCATAATACAATACGCTTGGGTTAGTGTGAAAAAAACCGATCGTGCGTAGGTTGGGCCCGTGAAACGGAGGGTGCGCTACGCTCGGAGCCCACCTACAGAAGAGTATTGAACCATAATATGGCGGCCGGGGCGGGTTTTTGAGATTGTCAATTATTGGCAGGTATTGTTGGTGAACCCGCCCCTACGAAAATCGCGCTCGATGACCGGAGATCATATCAGTGGCCGAGGCGGGTTTTTGAGATTGTCAATTATTGGCAGGTATTGTTGGTGAACCCTTCGACTACACTCAGGGCATCGCCCGCCCCTCAAAGAATCACGATCAATTGACATGATTTCTGTAGGGGCGGGTTCACCCTGATCTTCAACACAAATCCCAAATTCAATAAACCCGCCCCGGCCGGATATTAGGATCGATCGACCGGACATGATATCATACAAAATATTTAAAATCGTCCTACTAAATTAGCCACCATTAATCCTAGTACAACCGGCTCGATCGGCTTAACAATATGCCTTTGAAAACCAGCTTCGATCGCCATTTCGCGTTCTTTATTGCCCGCATAGGCAGTCAGCGCCGCCGCTGGGATTTCTCCTCCGGCTTCCGCAGCAAGAGCTCGCACTTCTCGAATTAAGGAAAACCCATCTTCCTCTGGCATTCCGAGATCGGAGATTAGCACGTCATATTTGCCGGGATTTTCAGTCAAAGCAGCGATCGCACTTCTGGCAGATGCAACTGCCAAAACCTCAGCCCCGTAGCCTTCAAGCACAAATTGTAAGAAGTCGCGCGTATCTATCTGATCGTCTACGGCTAAGATGTGCAAGCCTTTTAGAGAGGGGACGCGATCGCTAGAGGCGTTTAAAGGTTCTACCAAAGCAGTTGACTTTAAATCGATCGCCGATTTCAACTCTTGAGGTAGCGAGCGCAACGGCAATCTCACAGTCATTGTAGTTCCTTGTTCCTCACCCGGACTTTCGGCTTGCACCGTTCCCCCGTGCAATTCAATCAGGTGACGCACGATCGACAAACCCAATCCCAGCCCTTGATTCTCTTTAACGCTGCTGGAATCGCCTTGATGGAAACGATCGAAAATATACGGCAAAAATTGTGCCCCAATGCCTTTTCCCGTATCGCTGACTCGAAGTTGAGCATGATTCTCGATCGCCGATAGGATGATTTCCACTCGTCCCCCCGCCGGAGTAAACTTAATCGAATTAGACAGAAGATTCCACACAACTTGCTGCAAGCGATGGGCATCCCCTAAAACAGTCGTAGAAATCAACTGCGAAACAATTTGAATGTTTTTTGCCTCGGCTGATAATTCAACCCCCTCCAGCGCAGCTTCCACCGCTAACCGCAGATCGATCGGACAAATGCACAGTTGAAGCTTGCCACTGGTAATGCGGGAAATATCCAGGATATCTTCGATTAACTGAGATTGCGCCCTCGCGCTGCGATCGATCACCTCTAGAGCCTTAGTAATGGCTGGTTCCTTCAGTTTCCCGGAACGCAGAATTTGTGCCCAGCCCAGGATCGGAGTCAAGGGATTGCGTAATTCGTGGGAGAGATTCGCCAGAAATTCATCTTTACTGCGGTTGGCTGTTTCTGCCTGGTGGCGGGCCAACTGTTCATGCAGTAATAACTGCGATCGTACTGTCTCAAACTGCTTGCGCTCTGTGATATCCTCGATCGACAACAGAATCATTAAAGCTTGGTCTTCTCGTTCAAGTTTACAAGCATTCAGCAGCAGGATTTTCTGCCCTATCTGGTCAAACAGGTGCTCCAACTCAAAGTTTTCAAGCTTAACATCACTCACCAGAATATCTTCCAAAATCCATCGCAATTGGGGAATATTCCACTGCCCGTTGCCTAGCTCAAACAGCGAATATTTTGCTGTTTCTGACGGTGACACCTGAAACATTTCATAAAACGAGCGATTTGCTTTATTCACTCGGAAATTAGCATCTAGGACGACTAAAGGCGTTTGCACAGTTTCCACAATGGTTTCAGCATAATTTCGGGCTTCCTCCAAGGTTCTGGCACTGCGTTTAAGAGCATCGATATCGAGCAAAACCATCACCACACCGTCAATCTGGTTTTCCGTTGTCCGGTAAGGACGAATGCGGAGGTTGTACCAATATCCCGATAAAGTTTGAACTTCTTGTTCTTTCGTCTGGAGAGTATCAATCACCTCCAAAATCATCTGTTCCAAGTCAGGAACGTTCAGAGTTGAGCGGATGTCGCTAAAGGGTCGTCCAACATCTGTGGGAATCACACTAAAAATTTGCTGTGCCGTTGGCGTAAAGCGTCGAATCTGTAAATCGTTTGTCAGCATTAAGATAGGGATATTGATACTCGAAAGCAAATTTATCAGATCGTTATTGACCAAGCTTTGTTCAATATTTCGGCTGCGAAGTTCCTCGTTAGTGGTAGTGAGTTCCTCGTTAGTGGCTTGAATCTCTTCTTTGGCCGTTTCTAACTCCTCGTTGGTGCTTTGCAACTCCTCGTTGCTCGAGAGGATTTCTTCGTTGGCAATTTTGATGTCTTGGTTGAGATTTTCCTGTTCCTCGATCACCGCTTGGAGTTGCGCTTGCACCGCAGTTTTGTCTTGGTAAGCGGTTGCAAGTGCCTGCCTCAGCAGCTCAATTTCGCGCACTAAATCAGCGTGCTCGAAGCTTTCAGAAGGGAGGGTGGTGAGGTTAAGCACCGGGGGTGAAGCCTGTTCAAATAGCACCAAAAAGTAGCGTCCTTCGACCGCCTGTGGCCCGAAGGGAATCACCTCAAAATTGACGATACTCGATCGTCCGCCCGATTCAACAACCGATACCCCTTCTTTCCTAACGGTCACGTTCTGCGTTTGTGCCTGATAAATAGCGGTGCGAAGCTCAACCAGCAAGCCTTCCCTTGCCATTGTCAGCAAGTTTAAGTCGGGCGTTCCGAAGGCCAGTCTCAAGTAAGGATTGATGTCTCCCCGCACTTGCAGGATGTTCATGAGCTCGTTGACAACCACACCTGCTAGGGCATAGCGATTCAAAATCAGTTGGTCTGTTTCTCGCTGTAAATCCAAGCTATTTGTCAAATTTTCCTTCACTCCCTGGCGTTCACGTGCTTTAGCTACGGGATAGGAACTCGGCGTAAACGAAAAAGTCGGACGAGTCGCCGTCAAGTTTTTGGCATAAATTTTAGATTTTTTATCCACTGAAGTAAACAAGTCTGAGAATTTTCCGGTGCTCTCAGAAGTGCCTAACAGGAGAAAGCCATTTGGGTTAAGACTGTAGTGAAAAATGGGCATCACTTTTTTTTGCAAAGACTCTCCCAAGTAGATGAGTACATTGCGACAGCTAACTAAATCGAGATTGGAAAAAGGCGGGTCGCTACCTAAGTCTTGTCTGGCAAATACACACAGTTCGCGGACTGCCTTGCTGATTCTATAGCTACCTTCTTCTTGGGCAATAAAGTAGCCAGTACGTCGTTCTGGTGAAACATCTACCATCTGGTTTTCTGAGTAGACGCCAGACCTCGCTTTGCCGATCGCCTGTTCGCTAATGTCTGTGGCAAAAATCTGGATCGGTGGCTGGATGACTCGATCGCCCAAAAACTCTAACAAGCAAATGGCGATCGAATAAACTTCTTCACCTGTCGAACATCCCGCCACCCAAATCCGAATCGGAGTTTCGGCCGATTTATTTTGGGTAATCGTGGGGAAAACCAGTTCTTTTAACTTTTCAAAGGCTTCGGGATCGCGGAAGAAACTGGTAACGTGGATCAAGATTTCTTCATACAGGGCTGTGACTTCAGCCGAATTGTCTCGAAGATGTTGGGCGTAATCATTCAAGGTTTCCAGCTTGTACAACACCATCCGTCGCTGGATGCGTCGAGCGATCGTGTTGGGTTTGTAGTGACTAAAATCAACGCCTGTGGTGGATTTCAGCAGCGCAAAAATAGTTGCCAGGGCATCTCCCTGTTCGGGCGATTCCTCAACTTTTGTCAGGGGAAGCGGGCCAGTCAGAAGGGGACTGCGACTATAGTTTCCCAGTTCCTCGGCAATTTTTTCCGGTGGCAGAATGAAATCGACATTGCCTGTCGCAACAGCGGTATTCGGCATACTATCAACTTTTGCTGTGTCTTGACATTGAGCAAAAGTCATGCCTCCGGCTGCTTTGATTGCCTTGAGCCCCAGTGAACCGTCTCCGTCTCCCCCGGATAAAACTACGGCGATTGCTTTGTGCCCGCGATCGATCGCCAATGAGGTAAAAAACGCATCTCCCGGCATATATTTGCCATAAATCTTCTCGCGCGGTGATAGTTGCAGCACGCCTTTACATACCACCATCTTGGTGTTGGGCGGAATAACGTAGACTTGATTGGGTTCTACAGCTACGCCGTCTTTTACCTCATTAACAGGCATTTGCGTCGTTCTCGCGAGAATCTCGCTCAGCAGACTTTTGTGATTGGGATCTAAATGCTGAATCAGCACAAACGCCATACCCGTATCAATCGGTAAATGGCTCAGTAACCCCGTGAATGCTGCCAAACCTCCTGCTGAGGCGGCAATCCCAACAATGGGAAAGGGGGCCTCGGTTTCGGCTAATTGTTCGCAATCGAGGGCGGCTGGTGCGATCGATTCGGGTGTATTTTCTGGAGATAATTGAGGAGAAGTCATAATGTGAAGTCCTCGACTTCAGTTATTTAAAAGCCAACATATTTGGTAAGCGTGTGGCTAAGTAATTCGGACTATTTGTATCAGAGCCTACTTAAGTAATCGGCATTATGAAGCTCCCTTAAGGATGAGCTACACTGTGGGAGCCATGAGCTGAGGGCGATCGAAAAATTCTATCTGCTGTTGGGGCGAGTACAACAATAGGCTGGCAATAACCAAGTAGTATATCAGCTTTTGTACTTAGCTTTTTTCACTCACCAGTGTAGCAGACAGCGGGATTACTGATTCAGTATTAATTCTAGCAGTATAAGCGACTTGGGCGCCTTGTATTCCTTTTAAATCTTCTACTCGTTTTTGAATTTCGGAGACTCCAGCAGTTTTTAATGCTGTTAAAAATGCTTCGTCGCTGTAAACATCTTCGGAAAACGAAACTTCGTCACTTTTAGAAAGATTTTGAATGCGGGCGGCTTTGTTGACTGTAGAGCCAAAATAGTCGATCGAATTATTAAGATTTACCAGCAAAGCCGTACCTCGGTGAATGCCAATCCTGACTTGAATCCACTCTTGTGCTTGGCGAGTGGAGTTATACTCTCTCAAACAGGCTACAGCACCAGCGGCAGCCATAATGGCTTGTTCGTTGCTGATAAAAGAAGCCATGACGGCATCGCCGATGGTTTTAATGACTTTACCGCCAAATTTCTCGATCGACTCAAAGAAAATTTCAAAATGATCGCGCACAATATTGTAAGCTTTAGTATCTCCCAGTGTTTCGTACATTCTGGTAGAACCGGTAATATCAGTAAACATAATAGTAATCGCCCGAATCTTGACTCGCTCTCTTTCCGAGATTACTTTATCGCCGAACAAACGCTTGTAATCCGGGTGATGAAGCAGTTGGATTCCTGACAGCCGCAGGGGCAGTTGTTCTACTTTCAATTCATCGGGCAATTCATCTGAATGCAAAATCAGCCCCGACAAATTGTGTTCGGTATTAGTTAATTCTATCTTGAGTTTTCCCGGACGCACGGCAAGCTCTTTTTTGTCGAAATCTGGGCCGGCCAACTGCTGGAGTTGAATTTCTTGTATCTCTTCTGTTTCTGCGCCTTCAACCTTTAAAATCCCTTTAGCTAAAGTCAGGGGACAGCAGTAGCGGTATCGACCTTTTTCTAAGCTAACAGTCTCTGATTCGGTGCAGTAGAGAGGTGTCACCAGTTGCAGTTTGCTCAGGAGTACGGGAGGGGGAGCGCAGACGGGCCGCAGTTGGGGGTCTTCGATTTCTTTGTTCAGGGAAAAAGTAACTTCGACACGATCGAGCAAATCAATTTTAAACTCGCGCTCGCACATCGGGCAAAAAGACATTTCTGATGTGTCTGCCAAATCCTTAAATTCTTCTGTAATCATGTTGCAGTGGGGGCAGTGAATATCCCAGTGCAAGTCGAAGGCACCGGCTTTCACTCCGTGCAGAAATTCGGAAGTAATTTTTTTAACATTCTTGACTGTATCGCCTGCTACGTAGTAAGGATTAATTCTCAATCTCTGCAAAATGTGGGAACCGGTTAACCAGTTTTCGATTTGGTCGATCGTTCCTTTGCTCGAATTGGGACGTTTTTTGAGCTGTTCTAATTTTTCTTTTAATAGTTCGATTTTCATGACTCACTTGCCTTTGAGCCTCATGGCAAGAAATTTCTAAGTATTATTTTGTGTAATTTGCTTGTCTAGTTTGTTTTTGCCTGAGAATGCTGATGAGTTTGCACTTGTGCGGATGTCCCTGATGTTTGTAAATCTTAACAAATTAGCAGCATAAAGGCTAGGTTTATTTAGGAAGATCGATCGCGCTGTCACTTTTTTATTCAAAGTGCGATCGGTGCATCTGCCTGCAGGAACATATTAAATTGTTGGTAATTGGTAATTGCTAATTGGTAATTGGTAATTGTCAACCACTAAGGATCGCGAATTAAATAACTTACAATTTTAATTGTTATTGTGGGATGGGCGTCCCGCCCGTCCAAAAAGGAC
>NZ_JAUBOV010000016.1:72596-111611 GCF_036700405.1 Microcoleus sp. T3_D1 | reverse complement strand
TCTTAAATCTTGCACCATTCTCAAGAACGGGCAAGATGCCCGTTCCACAAAAGATGAATTTTATTGTGGAACAGGCAAGATGCCTGTTCCTAAACAAGTAATTGAGAATGGTGCAATATTTCCGTTAAATCTTAAATCTTGCACCATTCTCAAGAACGGGCAAGATGCCCGTTCCACAAAAGATGAATTTTATTGTGGAACAGGCATCTTGCCTGTTCCTAAACAAGTAATTGAGAATGGTGCAATATTTCCGTTAAATCGGAGTAAAGATAGCGCGCGGGTGCTGTACGTGTCTGCGATCGCCCTGAAATTGGCTAAAACTTGGCAGCAGACACCGCAGACAATCGCGGCACAGTTGGCCGAAACACTCGAACCGCTGTGCTACCCGGATTTCGCCGTTAAAGTCGCGCCGGGGGGAATTATCGAGATGGAGTTGACTGATGCAGGTTTAGCCGTCTGGTTGCAGCGTTTAGCTCAAACGAACCTCCCACTTCCAAAATCTCGAATATTATCTCCTGTTGTGTCAGCCGATCGACTGTTTCCGATTCAGTACAGCCACGCGCGCTGCTGTTCCCTGCTGCGAATGGCCCACCGCGATCGCATAATTTTGATCGCGCAGCCGGATGTCGCTACAGCGCCGCAAATTTGGTCGCTGGCGAGTCCAAATCCTATCCCTTGGATTGACGAGGGCGATCGACTGCGGTTAGTGCATCCAGCAGAACGCCGTTTAATATCGCAACTGTTAACAGTGCTAGACAATTTATATCCTACTTTTGACGTGAAAAACCGCGATAAACCTGTCAATTATTTCAACTTAGCCAATAGTTTGAGCGAAGCATTTCAGATTTTTTACAGCCAGTGCCGAATTTGGGGAGAAGTTAAAATCGAACAGCCAAAACTCGCCCAAGCTCGATTGGGTTTAATATTAGCAACTCAATCTTTGCTGCGATTTATCCTAGAAGAGTTCTTGAACGCCCTTGCTCCTTTAGAACTTTGATTTGGTTCTCATTTTTAGCAACCTTTATTCATACTAAGAGGCGGGTTTCCGAAAGTTACCTTGACTTATTCCCTCTGAAAATATCTCTATTTTATCTGGTTCACCCTGAAGCACCAAGTAAGCTACTGTCGCCTAGGAAATTTATAAAAACTTAGCTATTTATGGATTAATTATTAATAAGGCACTTAATAATTATTCTCTAATTTGGGCATTCTTATTTTCTCTAATTTATTTAAGTAATCTTTCTTTTTGCTTTTTAGAGCGATAACTTTTAGCTCAATACGGTTCAGTTAAGCTCGATCCCCCCTTAGCTTGCCCCCTACTCCCCCTTCTCAAGGGGAGTAGGGGGTGGGATAAGAACTTACTCTTGCGTCCCCCTTAAGAAGGGGGATGCTGCAAGGGATCTCGCCCGGAATAAATAGTTTTAACAACCGTATTGATTTTTAGCTTGCATCTATGGCTGTGTTCCTTAAAATACTTAATCTTATATTATACAATTAAGCTGCGTAGCAGCTCATCTATTGGCTATCCAGTATGCTCGAAACACAAGAAGAAGATAACACCTTAGTGGGAACGAATCCTCTCCCTCTTCAGGAAATCCAAGAGGATATAGCCTTATTAGAGACGGTACTTCTGACCAATCCGCCTCTAAAACTTTCCAAACCGGAAACTCGGTTAAGCCTCAGATCGCTAACTTTGGAGAGTGTCTTCGCTACGCTTTTTTACAGCATCATCGGCGGCGCGTTGCTCAGTAATTTCTTGCTGGATTTGGGGGCTGGCCCAGTCGAAATTGGTATGCTCGCCTCCATTCCTCAACTGGTAAATCTGCTCCAACCGTTCGGAGCTTATATAGGAGACCGACTGCAGAGCCGCCACTGGTATTCCATCTGGATTTTCGGACTGTCGCGACTGCTGTGGCTGATTATCGTGCCAGCCATTTGGTTGGGAGGCTCATTTCAGCTCGCTGGACATCAGCTAGTGCAGTTGACATTGGCAATCATCTGGGTAACTCAAGTCTTAGAATCTTTAGGTCGTGCTTCCTTCTTGAGCTGGTTGGCGGTTTTAGTACCTCAGCGGTTGCGCGGGCGGTATTTTGGCTTTCGCAATAGTGCTGTCAGCTTGACGAATCTCATTGGTGTGCCGTTGCTGGCTCTAGTGGTATCGAACTGGCCCGGTGGAAGGCTCCAAGGTTACAGTGCCATCTTGGTTTTAGGAATTGTGCTTGGCATCATCAGTCTAGGTTGTCAGTTCTTTATGACCGATGTGAATCCAAAGCTTCTACACGTCACGCATTCAGATAGAGGCGAAAAATCATCCATAGGGACAATTTTTAGCTTTCTCAAGGAAGCCAATTTTTTAAAGTTTTTGCTTTACTCTGCTGTATGGAGCTTTGCCGTTAACGTCAGCGCGCCCTTTTTTAACCTCTATCTGCTGGATAACCTAAGTATAGATGTCAGTGTGGTAACGCTCTACAACAGCTTAGGAGCGGGTGCTAACTTACTGATGCTGGTTTTTTGGGGCAAACTGGCTGACCGGGTTGGGAACCGCCCGATCATGATAGTAGTGGGAATCTTGGTGGCTCTGACCCCTCTGCTCTGGCTAGAAGCTGGAACGTCTCCAATTTTCCTATGGGTGTGGTTCCCGCTGTTGCACATCATCGGCGGTGCAACGTGGGCGGCGATCGACTTGTGCAGTGGTAATCTCATGATGTCGGTGACACCACTGTTGAATCAGTCCATATACTTTGCGATCGCGGCCGCGGTTCCTGGTGTCACTGGGGCAATGGGAATCACCCTTGGTGGCTTTATCGCCACTTTGACCAATCTCGGTGGCTTGCCAGGGGTGTTTGCCCTCTCAGCCGTCTTACGAGTGGCGGCTCTCCTGCCCTTAGTTTTTGTTGGCGAGCAGCGTTCTGTGTCTTTGGGTAAGTTTTGGCTGCTCTTGTTGCCAGCTTGGTGGAGAAAAGTGCCAATTGAACCTGGAGACATCAGGTTTCAACCATTAATAGTGGAACAGTTGGACTCTGGGTCTGAAAGCTCAGGCGATCGATCTTCAACGGTGGATTGATTTTACGGCACAAGAGTATAAGACGCCGGCAGCAACCAACTCTCTAACTACTCGCTCATTAAAAAGAGTCCGACAATAATTCATAAAAGAGTTGATCGACCATTTTTAAACTGTTAAAATACTCCTCAGATCATCTAAGATGTGACGGTGGTTTTGCCCCTTTTTTTCAGAAATATAAAGTCGGGAATATCGGGATAAGTTTTGTATAGTATCTAATTATTTCTGGGTGCGTTCAACATTTTTTACGAGGGCGATCGAGCTTTGACGAACGATCGCCAATTCTCCCGCTCGTCGATCGCTCCTGGAACGACGATGCTCAATTTCATCAGTTGACCAGCGGCTGTTAATGGTTCTTCACATTCTGGCGTTGTAAAATAGCGAGAGTTTTATTCAGTTTTTTGAGGATACATCTCAGGGTCACACTACCACGTATAGCCTCACCCGGCGGTCAAATTCATCGATGAATATCCCAATATAATGCCTGCATCTAGTTTAAGGCGTTGCAGGCGAGATTTGATTTTTTCCAGGTTGTGCGATCGGCAGCGTTACTGTAAATGTACTGCCGACGCCTTCTTCACTGATCAAAGTAATTTCGCCACCGTGCAAGTCCACGCATTTTTTAACAATGCTCAGCCCCAGTCCAGTACCGGGAATTCGACCGACATTTTTAGCCCGGTAAAAGGAATCAAACAGCCGTCCTTGGTCTGCGACAGGTATGCCAATTCCTGCATCCTGTACCGAAAAAATAGCCTCGGTTTCAGTAACTTTTAATTCAAAGATGACTTCGGTATTAGGGGGAGAATACTTAATAGCATTTGAGAGCAAATTGCCCAGAATGCGCCTGAGCAAGCTTACCTCCAAAGACGCCATCGCCGATTGACTGTGATTCACAAAAATCAGCGTCACCCGATCAGCTTGAGGTTTCAACTTCAGGCTGCTCTGAAATTCCACTACCAACTCATTACAAAACTTTGCTAAGTCTAGCGGTAGCAAGCAAAACCCGGCTTGTCCTGACTCAACACGCCCCAGCAGCAAAACATCATCTAATAACAAATCTATGCCTTTTGCCGCTGCTTGAGTTTTGTCTAGAAGTTCTTGTTTTTTCTCATCTGTTAATGTCAACTTGTACTTGCTAAGAAGTTGCGTAGTGCCGATGATGAAATTCAAAGGATTGCGAACATCATGGGCAATCATGTACAGCAAAGATGTTTTCATCTCATTGAGCTCTTGGGCGGTTTGCAAAGTGCGATCGAGTTGGTCGTGCGACAATTTGAGAGTTAAAGACAACTGGCGCGATCGCAGCAAAATCTCCACCCGCGCTTGCAATTCAATCTTCTCGATCGGAGCGATAATCAAATCGTCAATACTTTGCCAAATAAATTGCGTTGCCATCCCTACATCCGAGCGGGATGTAATCAAAAGGAAAGGCAAGCATACCGGGTGTTCTGCCTGTTTTTGGGCGGCAACCCATTGCCAGTGGCGTTTCAGGGCAAGACCGTCAATTATCGCCAGGTCAAAAGATTGATTAAATGGTAAAAAATCCTCACTATTTTCTGTTGAGTTTGGCAACAATACCTCATAGTAAACTGCTAGCCATTCTAATAACAATCGGCGATTTTCTTTCTGTTCGACAAGCAATAAAATTTGACTCACGCACGTTCTCCTAGCAAGCTGTGCACAATTCCCAGCAAATCTCTAACGATCAAAGGTTTTACCAACATATTCCGAGCCCCGTGGCAGAGGCTTTCGTGCTGAATGGCAGCGCTTTGTTTGGGCGAGAGTATCAAAAAAGGAATTTGGTGATTTCGCAGTTGTTCGCAGCAGTCCCAAATCCGGCCATCGAAACCAGAAATATCTACTAAAGCCATCCCGATCCTAGCAGGCTGACTGATAGCTTGTGCAACATCTTCAAAGTTATAAGCCGCGATCATCTGGTATCCTTCTTTGTTGAGAAACTGTGCTAAAAGTTCCAAGTTGCGCTGATTGCGGTCTACGGCTAAAATTATTGAGTTGCCAGTCATTTATCAGCTTCCTGTGAATAAGGTTTAGCTTGCTTTTCGGCGAGCTATTAAAAGTAGTAAAATACACAATTTTAGCTCTTGTAGGGACACTCCAAAAGCCCAAGGAGTGTCAACTTAAGGTACAACTCATAATCCGGCAGGGGTTGAAACCCCTGCCTAATAGCTGAAGTCTTCGCTATGAGGACTGATGAGTTTTCAGTCCTCATAGCGAGGACTTGAGCTTTGAGGCAGGGAATTCATTCCCTGCCGGACTATCGGTTTAACGTGTTTGTTGTCACTCCTTGGACACGGCGCCGTGTCTAACCGGTACTCGCTCGATATCGGGGTGTACTTCATAAACATGGAATCTGCTATATTTAACTTTTCCAAGACTGAGGCTCCTGGGCGCAGGTGCGGTGCGCGAACTACTGCTAGTGGTGAGGTGCGCCCCCTACTCATTAGTAGATTCACGGCTGCAAAATTAGCTGCACTTGCCCAGAAACAGCAGGACAAACCCCGATTCAATCTTCCTCCGCTCCCCCCTCACTCCACACCGGCGCCGAACCCAAAATGCCGCGCAGCCCCCGTATCGGTTTGCTGACTTTGATGCCGTAGCGAGTAATCTCGAGTTCTCGCAGAGTTCTCTCGAAATTGCTGACTCGTTTTTTAATTACTCCGATCGCCTTGCGAATTTCTGTCCTATTATGCAGTTGGCGTTCCAGATAGCGTATAAACAGAAGATTATCCGCCAAATAGCTAATTCCGATCTCGGTCAGCCGAAAATCTCCGCTAATGGCTTCTACCTCATTAATCAAGATAACGGTGACTCCCATATTCTTCAGATACTTACACAAAGCGTGCAAATTGTTCACCAAATCTTGCCCCTGCATCGAAAGCTGATAGCCAGAAATACTGTCAAGCATCACAATCCGCGTCTTTTGCTGCTCCACCTCCTTGCGAACCATACAGGCAAACTGATCCGGCGAGTACAGCAAAGGTTCCACGGGTATCACCGAAAGACTTCCTTGCCCCATCATCGCCCCAACCGGGATGTTAACTGATTCGCAGCGCTGCAGCAGAGTAGAAGTTGACTCCTCAAAAATGTAAACTACCGATCGCTCCCCCCTTCCTGCTGCTTCCTTCATAAACTGAATCCCCACCGTCGTTTTACCAACGCCGCTAGGCCCGCTAATCACCGTCACAGTCCCCCGTTCCAGTCCCCCGTGCAGTAGTTCGTCAATTTCTGGAACCCCAGAAGAAATCGTTTCCGCAACAAAATCCTGTTGATAGTTGTCTGGAAGCAGTCGCGGAAATACCTCCATACCAGCCTGAGTCAGGCGCAGCGAATGGCGGCCGCTGCGGAAGTTAGAGCCTCGCAGCTTGGTGACAGACAGGGCGCGTCCTTCAGGGCGCAGTTCCAAGTAAATTACCCCGTCGCTGATGAATTGCAAATCGTCATCGGGAGCACTTGAAGTGCCTTCGGAGGTAAACACCACCGTCGCCCCCCCTTCCACCAAAAACCGCAGAAAAGACAGAACTTGCTTGCGAAACTGAAACTCATCCGCAGCTAAGTAGCGAAATTGAGTGATTGCGTCCAAAAACACCCGTTGTGGCTTGACAGCTTCGACTCGCTCGATAATCTTTTGTGTAGTCGGTTCTCGCTCCACCTCGGAGGCGGAAAAAATGTCATAAGTCTGAACTTGGGTAAAAAATTCTGAGGATGGGCTCAAATCGAGGAACGGCATCGCTTCGATGTCAAAACCGAGCCATTGAGCATTGGCGCGCAGTTGGGCTTCCGGTTCTCCTAAAGTAATGAACAGGGGTTTTTCTCCCAAAGCCACACCTGCGGTCAAAAAGTGAAAGCCCAGTGTAGTCTTCCCAGTACCGGGGCCGCCGCGCACCAAATAAGAGCGTTGAGGAATTAGGCCACCGCCAATCACTTCGTTGAGACCGGTAATTCCCAGAGAAATTCGGTTTTGAGACATTTGTTTCTTCATGTTTTGAATATCGGGCCCGTATTAATATTTAATGGTTTTAGGCAGTGTTTTGATAATTTTTTTACCGGGCGTCTCATAACCTTCATGAAATCTTTTTCTACCGAAAATTACGTTAGCACACAAGAATTAGAAAGTATTGTCGGCACTGCTGGCATCTGTCTGCAACAGTACACAGAGGTATTTTGGCAAGAACGAGTAGAAAAAGCAGTTGCCCCCGACACGAAAATAGATTGTACCGTTTACCCCCATACTCAGGAAGAACTGGCGGCTGTCATTGCTTGGGCCGGGCAAAATCGCTTTGCAGTCTTGCCTTGTGGCAGTGGCAGCAAACTCGATTGGGGCGGTTTAGTTAAATTAGACTCCGATCCCCCCCAGCCCAGGGCGGGCACGGGGGCACCGCCCCTACAAAGGGGGGAGAATTCACTCAAAGTCCCCCTTCTTAAGGGGGATTTAGGGGGATCTCCGGGTTTGAAAACACGCCCAAATCCCCCGGATGCAGCGGGGCTTGTGGCTGTCAGCACTTCGCGCCTCAATCGACTTGTACAACACGCTGTGGGCGATTTAACCGTGACTGCGGAAGCGGGAATGAAGTTTGCGGATTTGCAACAAATTTTAGCTGCAGCAGGTCAATTTTTGCCGATCGATCCAGCATATCCGCAACAGGCAACTTTGGGCGGCATTGTCGCTACTGCTGATGCGGGTTCCTTGCGGCATCGCTATCGCGGGGTTCGCGATTTGCTGTTGGGAATTACCTTTGTGCGATCGGACGGTAAAATTGCGGTAGCCGGAGGTCGAGTTGTTAAAAATGTCGCCGGTTACGACTTGATGAAACTGTTTACTGGTGCTTACGGCACATTGGGCGTCATCAGTCAAGTAACTTTCCGAGTTTATCCGCTGCCGGAATCATCGGGAACCGTAGTGCTGACAGGGGAAATTAATGCTTTGTCCCAAACGGCTCAAATCTTATTATCCTCTGCTTTGACACCAAGTGCCGTTGATTTGCTGTCACCTGAATTAGTCGCAAAATTAGGCTTAGGAAAGGGCACGGGATTAATCGTCAGATTTCAAAGTATCGCCCCAAGTGTTAAACAACAATCAGCCCGCTTGCTGGAAGTTGGCGAAAAGTTGGGTTTGCAAGGCACTAGCTGCTGCGAAAATGATGAGCATCAGTTATGGCAAAGATTGCCAGAAACAATGTGGGATTCTGGCACAAAGTCGGCAATTATTTGCAAAATAGGAATCAGACCGTCGGAAGCTGTAAGGGCAATTAACGAATTGCCGGTACAGGACGCTTGGATTCATGCAGGCAGCGGTTTGGGGGTTTTGCGGTTTGAGACTGCGACTGCAGACACGCTGTTGCAGGTACGCAGAGGGTGCGAAGCGAAAGGCGGTTTTCTGACTGTTTTAGCAGCGCCGACCGACCTCAAGCAACAGTTAGATGTTTGGGGCTATACTGGAAGTGCGATCGATTTAATGCGCCGGATTAAACAGCAGTTTGACCCGGAAAATCTTTTGAGTCCCCATCGTTTTATCAGAAAACTGGGTTGAGATCCCCGTTCTTTTAGGAAGGCTTTAATTGTAAAACCTTGTTGCAATACCATCTATTTTGTGCCAAATAAGTTAGTATAAAATAGGAGGTAAAGCAATGCTAGTCTTTGAGTTCAAAACCTACGGAAATAAGAGTCAGTTCTCAGCAGTTGATGAAGCAATTCGTACAGCCCAATTTGTTCGCAATAGCTGTTTACGCTATTGGATGGACAACAGAAAAATAGATAAGTACGATTTGAACAAATACTGTGCGGTACTGGCTCATAAATTTCCGTTTGCTTCGGAACTCAACTCTCAAGCAAGACAAGCGAGTGCAGAACGAGCATGGTCTGCTATCTGCCGCTTCTACGACAACTGCAAGAAAGGAACTCCTGGCAAAAAAGGGTATCCGCAATTCCAGAAAGATTGTCGCTCAGTTGAGTATAAATCCACGGGATGGAAATTGGCTGAAGATCGTAAATCAATCAAATTTACCGACAAAAAAGGAATTGGGAAATTAAAGCTAAAAGGAACACGGGACTTGCATTTTTACTCAGGCGACCAAATTAAACGGGTGAGATTGGTGAAACGGGCTTCCGGCATATATGTTCAGTTTTGTGTTGATGTTGACCGAACAGAAAACATAGAACCCTCTGGGAACACTATTGGCTTAGACGTAGGATTAAAGGAATATTACACCGATTCTAATGGGGTAATGGTTGAAAATCCCAAGTTCCTCCGTCAAGGTGAAAAAGTTCTGAAGCGGTTCCAACGTCGAACATCAAGAAAAGTAAAAGGTTCAAAGAACAGAGGCAAGGTTAGACAGATTTTAGGAAAACGCCATCTCAAAATAAGCAGGCAACGTAAAGACCATGCAATCAAACTTGCACGGTGCGTAGTTCAGTCAAACGACTTGATAGCTTACGAAGATTTGAGAATTAAAAATATGGTGAAAAATCATTGTCTGGCTAAGTCTATTAACGATGCTTCTTGGTATCAGTTCCGTGTCTGGATTGAATACTTTGGAAAGGTATTTGAAAGAGTCACTGTGGCTGTGAACCCAGCATATACTAGCCAAGAATGCTCTAGCTGCGGTGCAATTGTCAAGAAAACACTATCTACTAGAACTCACGTTTGTCGGTGTGGTTGTAGCTTAGACCGGGATTTCAATGCAGCTAGAAACATCCTCAGTCGAGGATTGGGTACGGTAGGGCATACCGGAACCTTTGGTCTTGAGCCAAGTAACGCTTTGGGAGATGAGTCCTCTACTTTTGCTGGAGAAATCCTGCATCAGCAAGTCATGTCGTAGATCGAAGAATCCCCACGCCTTCAGGCTGGGGAGTGTCAAAAGCGGTATTTAGTTTAAAGTTTGTTGTCAGGACTTGATTCGTTCAGGACTTCTGTAAAAAGTGGTTTTACACGCTACTTATAGCGGCAAATTTCGCGTTGCAAACCTAAATATAAAGCTTCTGCATAAATTCCCTTAAACTGACTAAATTCATTGCTACGAAGAAAAACAATTAGGTAATATATATATGCAAACTTCAGAAAAATCTCAAGTTCCCAGCGACGATTTAAAACCCGCCAAAGAAAGCAACTTTCTAGCACAAAATCCCCACTTAGCAACCCTCGAAATCCCAGGTTTCGACGCCAACAATCCGCCCGATCCGAAATTAATCGATACTTGCGTACACTGCGGCTTTTGTTTGTCAACTTGTCCGAGTTATCGCGTACTTGGCAAAGAAATGGATTCGCCTAGAGGCCGCATTTATTTAATGGATGCAATTAACGAAGGCGACGCACCTTTAAACGAAGCAACCTCACAGCATTTCGATACTTGTTTGGGCTGTTTGGCCTGCGTTACAACTTGCCCTTCAGGAGTTCAATACGACAAGTTAATTTCCGCCACTCGCCACCAAGTTACTAGAAATCAGGAACGCACTTTTTCCGACAATGTAATTCGGACTCTGATTTTTAATCTCTTCCCTTATCCTCACAGATTGCGGCCTTTGCTTGTACCCCTGTTTATTTATCAAAAATTAGGACTGCCAAAACTTGTCCGCAAAACAGGTTTGCTGAAAAAAGTATTTCCCCGCTTGGCGGCGATGGAATCAATTTTGCCGAAAGTTACTGTCGATTCTTTCCGGGATAATTTACCAGAGGTAATTCCCGCACAAGGTGAAAAACGCTATCGAGTCGGCGTGATTTTAGGCTGTGTGCAGCGGCTGTTATTTTCGCCAGTTAATGAAGCTACGGTGCGAGTTTTGACGGCTAACGGTTGCGAGGTTGTGATTCCTAAAAGTCAGGGATGCTGTGCTGCTTTGCCGGAACACCAAGGGCAAGCCCAACAGGCGAAAGCTTTGGCGAGACAAATGATTGATAGCTTTGAAAATACTGGTGTTGATTTTGTGATTATCAACGCTGCTGGGTGCGGCCACACTTTGAAAGAATACGGTCACATTTTAGCAGATGACCCGCAATATCGGGAGAAAGCTGAAAAATTTGCTGCTAATGTTAAGGACGTGCAAGAGTTTTTGGCAAGTGCGGGAATTACGGCGAAACTCAATCCTTTGATTGAGGGAGATTTGACAATTGTTTATCAGGATGCTTGTCATTTGTTGCACGGGCAAAAGATTAGTTTGCAGCCGCGTCAGTTGCTGCAACAAATCCCTGGGGTGAAGTTAAAAGAACCGATTGATGCGGCTTTGTGCTGCGGGAGTGCGGGGGTTTACAATATGCTTCAGCCGGAGATTGCTGATGAATTGGGAGTGCAAAAGGTGGAGAATTTGCTCAATACTGGGGCGGAGTTGATTGCTTCTTCTAATCCGGGTTGTTCTTTGCAAATTAAGAAGCATTTGGAGTTGCAGGGAAAGGCAGTTACTTTGATGCACCCGATCGAGCTTTTGGATTATTCGATTCGCGGGGTGAAGTTGCTGAGGAAGTAGTTTTGTAGGGCGGGCGGTGTCTGCCCTATTTTCGCTGCTGAATGAGATTTTTTTTAATGCACCGCAGAGGGCGCAGAGGGCGCAGAGGAAGAGAAAAGAGAGCAAGAGGAATAGGAATAGGCTATTGTATTGAGAAATGGATCGGGAAAAATGAAAAGAGTTATTTCTAGCTTTTTCTGTCTGGCTGTTTCGGGTTCAACTTTTTCGCAGCAGGAGTCAACAGCAGCTTTGTATCGCCCCCAGCCGTTTGTTCAAGCGTCAATTTCATCTTCATCGTCGGAAGAGAAGCAAGAGTCGATCTCGCTTTTTCCAATTGTTCGCAATAAAAAGTACGGCTTTATTGACAAGACAGGCAAGATCGTTATCGAACCCCAATATGAGTTTACTTGGGGCTTTACCGAAGGTCTGGCAGTAGTCGTAATCGATTCTAAGTGGGGTTTTATCGACAAGACAGGGAAGATTGTTATCCCCCCACAGTTTGATGAAGTTTGGGACTTTTCGGAAGGGCTGGCCAAGGTAAAGTTAACAAATGGTTCCAAATGGGGCTATATCGACAAAACAGGGAAAATATTAATAAAGCCTCAATTTGATGATGCTAAAGATTTTTCTGAAGGGCTGGCAAGGGTAAAGATTGGCTCGAAATACGGGTATATAGACAAGGTGGGGAAAATAGCGATCGCAATCGAATTGAATGATGCTTACGATTTCTCTGAAGGGCTGGCTCAAGTGCAAGTTGATGACAGAGTTGTCTTTATAGACAAGATGGGTAAAATAGTTATTTCTGAAAACTTTGATGTTGCTATGGACTTCTCTGAAGGGTTAGCCGCAGTTGAGATTGACGGCAAGATGGGCTATATCGACAAAACAGGAAAGTTTGTTATCCCTCAGCAGTTTAAAGATGCTTTGGAGTTTTCTGAAGGGCTGGCATCTATAAAGATTGGTGATAATTGGGGCTATATCGACAAAACAGGAAAGATGGTAATCTCACCACAGTTTGACGAGACTAAAAATTTCTCTGAAGGGCTGGCATCTGTAAAAATTGGTGACAAGTGGGGCTATATTGACAAAACGGGAAAAATAGTAATCTCGCCACAGTTTGATTTGGGCTGGGAATTCTTAGAAGGGCTGGCTGCAGTGGAGATTGAAGATTTGCAAGGCTATATTGACAAGATCGGAAAGTTTGTTTGGAAGCCGACAAAGTGAGGAATTTACCTAAAAGCGATCGCACTTCTCACCTTTCCCACAAGCTCGATCGCACTTCTGACATTTCCCACAAGCTAAAATTAAATTCAACAGTCCCTAACCCCGGACAACAGTTATGGTAACTCAACTCAAGTCTCCTCAAAAACCTGATGTAATTTACCCCGACAGCGACGGTCTACCGATGTCAGACAATACTAAACAATTTCGCTGGATACTCATCATCCAACAAAATTTAGCGTGGCTATTTGCGGACGACCCGAATGTATTTGTCGCCGGAAATTTGCTGTGGTATCCTGTTGAAGGAGATAACAAAACTTCTATCGGCCCGGATGTGATGGTAGTATTGGGCAGACCGCAAGGAGATAGGGGTTCTTACAAGCAGTGGGAAGAAGAAAATATCGCGCCGCAAGTAGTGTTTGAAATTCTTTCTCCCGGTAACAGGCTAACAGAAATGAATAAAAAACAGGTATTTTACGATCGCCACGGGGTAGAGGAATATTACCTGTACGACCCGGAACGCAACGATTTTAGCGGTTGGATGCGTTCGCAGGGGCGTTTGGACGTAATTGATGCGATCGAAAATTGGGTCAGCCCCAGACTCGGAATTCGCTTTGATTTGTCGGGTGAAGAGTTACAAATTTATCGCCCTGACGGCGAACCGTTTACAAGTTATGAGGAGGTTTCTCGCAGCTTGGAACAAGCCGAACAGCGGGCAGAACAAGAACGACTGCGGGCAGAACAAGCCGAACAGCGGGCTGCTGTACTGGCAGAAAGACTGCGATCGATGGGGATTGACCCGGAACAATTGTAAACTAGATTGGGGAAAAGACCGATCGCACTTTTAAATTTTAGCAAAAGTGCGATCGGCATAATGACTAATAACTAATGACTAATAACTAAGGACTAATGACTAATGACTATTTCCCCTCTTCCAACCTCAAAAAATGCACCTGTCCCGAAGCTTCCGCCACCACGATTGTCACCCCATCAGGTGCAATAGCGCAAGCTTTCAAAGCACTATCTCCCCTGAAACTAGCAACTACTTCTCGACTTAACAAATCCCAAACTTTGAGAGTATTGTCGTCCGAAACAGAAATTGCCCTATTTCCCACAGCCGCCACAGATGTTACCGCATCGTCATGACCTGCCAAAGTAAAAACTTCTTTTCTACTTGACAAATTCCAAACTTTCAAAGTGTGTTCCCGCCCTCCTGAAATCGCCCATTTGCCATCCGCCGTAACTGCCACAGCATTCACAAAACTCTCATGACCTTTGAGAGTGAAGAGTAGATTTTTGACGGCTAAATTCCATAAAATTGCCAAAATATTCTTTTCTTTCCCCAAACTCCAAACTTTCAGAGTTTTGTCGCCGGAAGCCGAAATAACCCGCTTGCTGTCGGGAGTAACTGCCACAGCTTTTATCCCGTCCTCATGACCTGAAAAAGTAAAAAGTTCCTCTCCTGTTTCTAGATTCCAAACTTTAATAGTTTTGTCTCCCGAACCGGAAATCGCCATCGTTCCGTCTGCCGTCACTGCCACAGAATTTACCCAGTCTGTATGACCCGTAAAAGTAAAGATTTCCTTTCCGGTTTCTATATCCCAAACTTTCACAGTTTTGTCGCCGGAACCCGAAACTACTCGCTTGCTATCCGGTGTAATTGCGATCGCTTTTACCCAATCTTGATGTCCCGAAATAGTTAAAATTTCCTGTCCGTTTTGGAGATTCCAGACTTTAATGCTGTTGTCTCCTGAACCTGAAATTGCTTTTGTACCGTCTGCCGTCACTGCTACAGCATTTACCCAGTCATCGTGACCTGCAAATGATAAATTTTCTTTGCCTACTTCTAAGTGCCAAACTTTGAGAGTTTTGTCAGAGGAACCAGAAACTATCCGCTGGCCGTCGGGGGTAACAGCCACAGCATTCACTGGGGCGATGTGATTGGTAAAAGTGAAAAGTTCTTCTTTTGTTTCCAGATTCCAAACTTTCAGCGTTTTGTCGCCGGAAGCGGAAATTACCCGTTTGCCGTCGGGACTGACTGCCACAGCTTGAACGAAACTGCTGTGTTTTCCTAAAGTAAAAAGTTGCTTTCTTTCTGACAAACTCCAGACTTGAACAGTTCCGTCGTAACTGCCGGAAATTATTTGTTCGCCGTCGGGAGTAACGGCTACACTTTTTACCCAGTCTGCATGACCCGTGAGAGTAAAAAGTTCTTTTCCGGTTTCTAAGTTCCAGACTTTTATGCTGTTGTCGCCTGACCCGGAAATTAACCGTTTGCTATCAGGAGTTACTGCTACGGACTGGACAAAACTGCTGTGACCTTTGAAGTTAAAAGTTACTTCCCTGCTTGTCAAATCCCAAACTTTAATACTGCCATCCCAAGAACCAGAAATTACTCGCTTGCCGTCGGGAGTTACTGCTACTGCTTCTACGGCAAAAGTATCGCCGGCAAAAGTAAATATTTCTTGTCCCGTTTCTAAATCCCAAATTTTAATGGTATTGTCCCAAGAACCGGAAATTACTTTAGTACCGTCGGGGGTGACAGCTACAGCATTGACGTAGGTAAGATGACCTTTGAGGGTGAAAAGTTCTTCTCCTGTTTCTAAGTGCCAAATTTTGAGAGTGTGGTCGGAGGACGCAGAAATTGCCCGCTTGCCGTCGGGGGTAATTGCTACACCTTGTACCCAGTCTGTATGTCCGGTGAGGGTACGCAACAATCTCCCGCCGGGAGGGGTAAAGCTGGGCGTTAGCGGTCGCAGCCAGGGGGTTGTTTGGTGTTGTGTCTGTGCTAGCAGGGCTTGAATTTCTGGACTTTCAAAGCGCATCAAGCGGGCTATTAGTTGGGGGGCTAGTTGGCTTTTATCTGCGGCTAGAATGTGGGCAGACAGCCGAATTGCTTCTTGGATTAATTTGAGTTGGTCGGCTTTTTGATCTGAGATAATAATATCGGGACTTGTTGCTAAATCGTAATCTTCTATTAGCGCCTGTATTCCCGATGCTGACAGCTTGGCTTTTATAAAATTGTAATCTGTTAGTAAGCTGTATAATTTTTCGGAGTCTGAAGTCGCTGCTAGGTGACTTGGCAGGGTTCCCAGGTAGTGCGTCTGTTCTGCGGGCTGCATTTTATCCAGCCCTTGTTTAAACTCGGTCATAAATTTACGGATGTGTTCTTTAAATGTATGCGATCGCTAGCTGCACCCTACCGAAAAGCCCGATCGAGAATCTTTTCTCTTAGACTTAGCATGACATATTTGAATGCTATGTGCTATGGGCTTGCTGTCCTCGGTTTGGTGATGGTTCGATGAATTGCTTGTTTTTTAGTCGGAGTCTGCTTTGAGAATTTTCAAGCAGTGCGATTACAATAAATCGCCACCAATATAATTAAACTCAGCAACGCCCAATTTACATATCGATCGACAAAAGCTCAGATATATCGTTGCTTTTCTTAACATAGCTGGTATTGGGGCGAGGATGGTCGATAGAGAAACACTCTCAAAGCTAAAAATTTTCAGCTATCGCAATCCTATTTAAAGTGCGAAAAAGACTTTTTATAACGAAATATGATGGCGGATGCTCTAATTTTCTGTCAAGTCGGCCGCATCAGCGAGCCAGATGTCCCCCTGGTTGGGTTTCGTACCTCAACAGCATTTGCAATCTGTTTCGCCCAAAGCTCTCAGAAAGCTTTGCAGGTGCGCCCCCTTCCTCTAAAATATAGAAAAGGACTTGCACTCTTAAACCGGGTTTCTAGACAAAATCATTGGTTTGGCCGCTAGTACGCAGGAAGAAACCGGGTTTCTGACTCCATAGCGCGCAAGTCACGATCGCAAATAAAGCAGTATTGACTTAGAGACAAATTTCATGGATGTTATCGAGTTTTTCGAGTTAAGTGCAGGTAAATGGTTTTCTCAGCGTACCGTACACAATCTCAATTCTGGGGAATTGCAGGCGGGTAAATCCGACCTCAAAATAGAAATACTGACAGCTAGCGATGCAGCAGTCGTCAAACTTTGCCAACAACACTCGATTAACCCGGATTCAACTAAGCTAACTAGCGTTCGGATTAGTTGGGACGGTATTCCCGATCGCGACAAAGCTAAACAAATCGGTTCTACAATACTAGCGATCGTACCAAATCCCGACAATCCAAGCGTTGGCAAAGTGTTGCAAGACAAGGGTAACAGCCGCTACGTGATGGGCGACGACGTGCTGACATTGATTACAGAATCAGACACCCTCCATGCGGAAGAAAGGCTGTGGTATCTCATGCCCAATTTGCGGCTGCGGACTAGCGTTGTTAAGCAAGCTAACGGTACGGAACAAGCTTCTTTTTGTTCGGAAATTCGGATGGGAGTAAGTGCCCCAAATGAAAAGTGAAAAATAACTATCTATAGCGGTTCTCAAGCGTTGTGAGGTATGGGGGCTTTGTCCTATGCCCACGGAGGCCTATGCCCACGGAGGCCTATGCCCTACGATCGCCTCATGTTACTGAGAAAGGCTATAGTTCCCAAAGTTTACACTCTATTTCTGCTTTCTCCCTTCTTTCTTCGGCCTTCTCTGGCAATGGCTTTTAACTTGGTATGAAAATCAGTGTGTTTGACAACTGGGAATGATTTTGCCACAGGTTTGTCAGCTAATTTTTGCTCGGCTTCGGCTCGATCGGCGAGGGCGGTAACAGCCACATCTTCATATACTACAAATTCTGTATTTTCTTTTGTGCGATCGTCGGCTGCGGGCAATTTTCCTGTTTCCTGGGCCTCTGTGTTCGCGGCTTCTGCATGAAGCGCCACATCAAGTTGCGCCTCTGACGGCAATCGCAAATCTAACTCGGCGACACCAACTTGCGATTCCGGGTTGGAGAAAAGTATATCCTCCGGCGGCAGTTGAGCACCACTTTCCCCGGTTAAATTTTGAGGAAAATTGTTGCAGACCAAGCGTTCAAACTCGCGATTGAAATGATAGAGAGGTTCACCTATCCGGTGCCACATACTCAATAGCTGTCCCACAGAAACAGCCTTGTAGCGGCCTTGATAAAGCGCTTCAACCACTGCTAAACGCAGCCAATAGCCGGGATACTTGGTTAGCCATTCACCCGCCAATTTCTCGGCTTTTTTGCCACCTAGGTCAAAACCGTAGTGAACCAGCAGAGCCGCTGCTTGTGCAGATATTGCGGTCACTTCTGTCATGTGTTGTCTGTTGACTGTTGACTGTTGACTGTTTTCTGTTGACTGTTTTCTGTTGGTTCCAAATTCCCAATGACCAATTCCCAATGACCAATTCCCAATGACCAATTGAATTAATCGGATAAACGCACTCCTCCTTCTACAGTTCGCGCGTCCCCGGAAAAAGGTTGGGGAGTCCCATTCCAGTTGAAGTCGCTAATTCTAAAAGTCAGGCTGCCGACTTGACGCTCAGGGTTAAAACGCAAAATAATTGCGTAGCTGCGGCGGCTGTATTCTAAGGTGTAATTCGTACTGATTGTTTCCGCACTTTCTAAATTAATAGCACTTTGAAATCCAACTCGAAAGCCTCCGTAAACTTGCTGGACAAGTCCAAAAGACAGGACTCTCAAATCTACTAAGCGATCGAATAAAAACGGCGAGATACCGTCGCGCCCCACCTGGGTATAAGTCACGTTAAACCCAGTGTAATCGAGGAAAGGGCGGGAGAAATGACCGAACTGCCCTTGAATGCCGACGCTGCCGGCGAGGGAATTTTGTCGATCGCCACTGCTGTAATAAGTACCAACTCCCCGGAGTCCCAAGGCCAGTTGCAAGAAAGGAACCACCGGCGACCGCGTATACCTCAAACCCTGGGTGGGAGTGCGGGGCAGCGGTTCGCCCTCCCACAAGCTGAAGCTGCGGCTCAAGGCAAAGCTGAGTTGGGAACGGCCCAGATCGATGCGGTTGTTTTCCCGCACTGGTTCGAGCAAGTCTGGTCGATCGGTGTCAGCATTGATAAATTGATAACCAGCTTGGTAGCTGAGATTGAGGCCGGTGCGTCCGAGTGGGATGACTGGGGAAGTGAGGACGGCCCCCAGGCTACTCTGGACGGTTTGATAGCCCAGAGAACCGTTAAACAGCCGATCGCGATAACTGTATTCTGCGGCCAGAGTGTGAGTGCCGATCGACTGTCGCAGGCGCAAATTGCCCCGAAAGCTGTTTTCCGGCAAATTCGGGAAATTTTCAAAACTCAGAAAGATTGCCGATCCGTCCAGGCTGGTGCGCGGGCCCAGACTAGCGCCCAACCTCGCTTTCAGCCCGTAGCTATCGGGAAAAAACGGATTGCCACCGTGCTTTTCCACAACCCGCTGCAGGTAAATTTGGGGTGTCAGAGTCAGCCGCACCGGCCCATTTTGCAACACCTCAAAACCGCACTCGGCATACAAACCGCCGCGCTCGCCTCCGTCGTAGCCAAAGGTCAAACACGGGCCGTTTTGCTGCCTGCTGTCAAACACTTGCCTGCGGGGATACACGGGTATTTTCACCCGGTTGTCGAACACCAAGCGGGGTTTAGTTGTGACCAATTCCTCAGCCGTGGGCGAAATCCTTCTAATCGTCGCCCTCCGGGCCCTGTATTCAAATTCCGGGGGGGAAAACGGGTCGTTAGTAAGCCGAATGTTGGTTGCTACCCTCGCGCCGTCTGGCAGCAGTTCGATGCGTTCTGCTTCAAAGCGGATGCGGTTGACCGCGCCGACCACTTGGGGGGCTGCTAGCTGTCCGCCGCCGCCGATAGTCACTGTAGCTGCGCCGGGGGATCTGACTCGGCGCAGGGGCTGCTGGCTGGTAATTCGATCGCTCAGCGGCTGTTCGAGAATCGTCCCAGCACTAATATCTGTAGGCAGTGTTGGAGTCAATTCGCTACCTGCTGCGGGCAGGAATATTTCGCCCCTGGCTTGTTCGACTGCGCCGCTGTTGAGGCCGAGATTGAACTCCATCCGCTGGCCGCGTACTACTTGTTGGCCGCGGGTATAGGCGACATTGCCGGATGCTACCACTTGGCGGGTGACTAAGTTGACGATCGCCCGATCGGCATCAATCACAGTTTGCCGGAACCGCACGACGACATTACCAACCGCCGTGACAATTTGCTGCTTATCGTCGAATTCTTGGCTGTCGGCCTTAACTTCGATAGTATCGGCCGGAGTCACCGGAAAAGGCACCGTCCGCCCAGAAGGGGCGGTGCGGACTCCCGGCGGCGCGGCTGGTTTAGGTTTCGGTGTCGGCGCAGGGGGGGTTCTGGGTGCGGGGGTGGTTGCTGGTGCGGGAATCTCGAACTCCTGTTGCCCGCTGGGTGCTGGTTCTAGCGCGGGTTCGGGAACGGGAATTTCAGCAGGTTGGGGTGAGTTATCTTCTAACTGCCGGCCTTGGGCCTGATACCAACTTTCCTGCTTTCCTACAAGATTTCTCTCCTGTTTTCTCTGGGCCTCTGCGGTTCGTTCCCGATTCCGAATGGCAATGGCATTTTCTACTGAACCCAATTGGTAAGCTGTAAACGAGGAATCTTTCGGAGTTTCTGCTGTTTGGCGTTCTCCCACAGGGGTCTGCCCCTGAAATCCCACCACTGCCTCGCCGCTTTCGACTTCCGCTAGGGGGTCGGCGATTTCTGGAGGCTGGTCGGTGGCTGGGGTAGTGCCGAGGAGTGTGGCTGCGGGTTCTGCTGGGGCTGGTGTGGGTTCTAGCTGAACGATATCTGGGCTTGGTTCCGGTATTTCTGCGGGGTTGCTGCGGGTGTCTCCATCGCCGGCCGCGACAGTGAGGGCGACTTTTTTTTGCTTTGCGATGTAGATGATGGCAGAGGGTTCGGGCGGCGGTACCGGATAGGGCATAGTTACAACAGGTAAGTCATCCGATTTTAGATTTTAGATTTTAGATTTTAGATTTTAGATTTTATAGGGTGCAAATTATTGAATATTTTGCATCTAAAAGGCAACTTTTTAGAGATTAATCTGACATCTGAAATTTGCAGTGGCTTTGGCGCGCCGGAATAGGGCTGATTTGAGAACTTGCTTCCGCCACAAGATAACCTCGCTGCTGGTGCGAGGTCAAGTTTTTTTCGACTAATTTTTGCGGGTTTGCGGGCTTGCTGGGGGGCTGCGGTGGCGTGCCCCTCAGCAAGCGGCCGAGATAACTTGTTTATTCCATGTCTCTGCGGTTGGGGTTCCGCGCTGGGTCATTGGACAAAAATCCAAATATGAACAGGGAAACAAAAAATAAAACAACTACATTAACGACGATTTTGAGGGTTAGCACTGTGGGAGTCTCCAAAGATGGCTTGACAGTCCTCAGCCTGAAGGCGTGAGGATTCTTAATACATTACTGCCTTAATACCCCTATTTCTAGGGTTCCCAGGCTGACCACGTTTGCACCTAAGTGCGTAGTCATATCTCCTCTGTGAATGTTTTGGGCGTAGACTTTCCCCCAGTCCGGGGGTAGGTTTTTAAATCTTGTCTGATGTGGCCATTCTACTATATTCATTTGTTTAAATCAATGTGTTAGATTAGTTAACATTAGAAAAAGCCGTCAAGCGAAGGACGGGGTTTTAAACCAAATTATCCGAGCGGCTAAAGATTAGTCAATTTTCTCTTTGCTTTTGAGGATTTTTGGCAAGTTGATTTTTGCCCAATTCCAGAGTTGCTCGGCGATGTTTTCTAGCCGCAGCATGACTCGATCGAGCCATTCGAGCACTTGTTCTAGGGGGTGCTTAATGTATCCCATCGATTCTGCTTTTGTTTCTAAGTATTCGTCTTCGGGTCGGACGCCTGCGTGCTGATTTTTTGGTTCGGCTGTGGCGGGGGTTGCGGGGGTTGCAGGGGTGTATCTGCGGGTTTGCGCGGTGATTGCTGCTGGGGATTGGTTGTTTTGTCGGCTGTTCGGGTTTGTGTTTTTTGGCACTTGGGTTTCCGGCGCGCGCCCTGGGGTTGATTCTGCTGCGAGTGCAGAGCTATTTTTTTGAGTAACTGCTAAATCAGATAAATCCGATGCTGTTTGGGGTTGACTTTTTGGGCTTTTTGTGAGCAAGCTCTGTTTTAGCTGCCCCAGCAGGCGGTGAAGTGCTTCGGGGTAAGGGGATATTGAGACTGCGGTCGATCGACCTTCTGGCAATTCTCCTACTTCTGCAATTTGCTGCTTGACTTTTGGGCTAGTTTGTGATAGTAGGCTTTGAGCTTTTGCCTCTGGTTCGGAACTGCCGTCGATTAAATGCTGCGGTGGTGCTTCTCCGAATAAGTCTTGCCACTTCAGCCACGGTCGATCGACCTCTGGGCTCTTTTGCGTGTTTTTTTCCTCTTCTAGCTGTTGCAAATAATACTTAATTGAGAGGGATTTTTCCGTATTATCACTGGCGGCTGTTTCTTTGCCTAGGAGGTGGTCTACTGACGACCAAATAATTCCTTCGATGTTTCGCGCGTATTTTTCCAGGATTTCGCGGGCGGAAAAATCTAAATTGGCGGATCTGCCGGATGTATTAATTTTTACTCCGGGGATTTCTGTTGGTGCGGCGGTTGTTTTTAGCGCTGGCGGTAGGGTTAATTCCTCGATGTTGACGGCGGCGCGATCAAGTAATGTAACAAAGGAGAGAGGACTAGGGAGTCGATCGAACTTGCTGTTAAAATTAGTTTCTAGTTTTGGGGTATTGTGGTCGCTCAAAGTCGATGCCGCAATTGACTGCAGTGCAGTTTTTGCTTCGATTTGGGCGCGGGCTTTTTGGACTAGGATGGCATTGCGGTCGATCGATTTTTTAACTGCGAGGATTGATTCTCCAAACTGATTTCTTTTCAGAGCAACCGGACTCGTCTGAAGCCAGGCCATCAATTCCCAAAAACGACGCATCGGCGGTAACTGCGCTTTTTTCGCCGCTGACTCCAAACCAAGATTAAATTTTAATTCTTTTTGGGTAATTTCCCGCCGTTCGGGCCCGCTGTTGGCAATTTCCCAAGTTATGCGACCTTCGAGCATTTCCTGCTGTTCGGGTGTCAAAATATCTAATATCTGATTTTCTTTTCCCACCAATACTAAAGTGCGGGCTGGGATAAAACTGGCAATTCCCTCAACTTTCGCTTGCGGTTTTAATCCAGTTTTAGCAAGCGGGTGTTCTAATACGGAAGTGGTTTGATGCTTTGCGGTTTGTCCGCTAAAATTGATGGCCGGGTGTAAATTGTTAGCAGTATTTCCCTGATTTATTAACAGCGGGAAGCTGGCTAAAGTTTTCGCGGTTTGCGACGAGTTTAGTAAATTTTCGGCGAGGTGCAAAATTGTGGCGATCGAACTTTCGTCGGAAGTTTCGCCCTGATACCAATTTTGTTGCCCATCGGGATTTTCGTCACCGCTAAATTCTTGCAGTTCCGGTAAATCTATTTTTTGACTTGATTCCCGCAACTGTCGGCCCAGCAGTCGGGAACTTTGCACCAGCAAATAAGCTGGATAAAGCAGAATTTGGGTGGCTGTGAGAGTTGCTTCTTTAATTTGACGCCAAGTTCGATCGCAATTGTCAGCGACTTGGCGGGACTGTTTCGATATAAAATTTAATAGTCGGCTTTGGTATGGGCCGTAGTAACCGTTGGACATAAGTTTAATTATTGAATTCAGATTTTTGATTCGCGCCGGAATTGCTGAATATTGCTGTAAAATCAAAGCGAGATCTTAATCGCAGCTTCAAACCCTCTGAAACCTTTATTTCTTCGCGTCCTTTGCGTCGGGGCGGTTCAATCCGATTTTTGATTAATACACAATTCCTATTTTAGCGAAATATGAGCGCTTCTGTGTCACCTGCTAGCAACAATATTTCTGCCACTGTCGAAAAGTTGCGCCGCCTCAGCCAAGTGGAGGTTCAGTCTGGTTGGAGGTACTGCGATTCTGACTCGACTGTCTCTTCGGTAAATATTTGTAACAGCCCTGTTGCTGAACTTAACGGGAAAGGACATATTGCTTGGCCGTCTGGGAAGCAAGTTTTGTATTTGGGCCAGCAATTTGTAATTCCTGACAATTTGCACGGCTATCCTGTGGTTGGTTTGCGGTTGCTGCTGGGCTTGACTTGGTGGGCAGAAGATGCTCAAATTTTTGTGAACGGCGAGTTAGTCGGACAGGGAGATTTATTTGATTTTGCCGATCGAGTTTTGTTGAGTTCGTCGGCTAATCCCGGAGATGAATTTTTAGTAATTTTGCGGTTGGTAAGTCCGGGTCACGATAACGGTGCTTTAGTGCGATCGATTTGTTTGTACGAAGCTGCTGACTCTTCTTGTTTCGATCCGGGTTTTGTGGCTGCCGAATTAGAGATTTTGCAAAATTCGCTAAGTCAAAATTTAGAAAATGTAAATTCCAAATACCTCTCCACCGAAATAATAGCAAATACTCCCAGGTTTGTCAAGGGGGAAATGCTGAAATCTGAGATTGATTTGGCGATGAATTTGATCGATTGGTCGGCGGTGTGCGATCGCGAAAAGTTCGATCGCTCGCTGTCGGTTTTGCGGCACAATTTATTGGGATATCTGCGGGCTTTTTCTGGGGATTTAGATGAGGGAACCGCAGAGGACACAGAGGCCGCAGAGGGAGGAAGAAGAGATGAGGTTGTTGAGGTTGGAGAGAGTGGCAACGCTACATCTATATATATAGGAGAAAGTGGTGAGCTGACATCTTTTTCTGGGGATTTAGATGAGGGAACCGCAGAGGGCGCAGAGGCCGCAGAGGGAGGAAGAAGGGAGGAAGTTTCGGAGGTTGGAGAAAATAGCGATGCTACATCTATATATATAGGAGAAAGTGGTGAGCTGACATCTATATATACAGGTAAAATCTATTTGGTGGGTCACGCTCATTTAGACTTGGCTTGGCTGTGGCCTGTCCCGGAAACTTGGGAAGCGGCACAGCGAACTTTTGAGTCGGTATTGAAATTGCAATCGGAGTTTCCCGATTTGATTTTCTGTCATTCTACTCCGGCGCTTTATGCTTGGATGGAAGAACATCGGCCGGACTTATTTGCTGCGATTAAAAAACAGGTGGCGGCGGGTTGCTGGGAAGTTGTCGGCGGGATGTGGGTAGAACCTGATTTAAACTTGATTTCTGCTGAATCAATGGTGAGGCAAGTTTTTTACGGACAGCTTTATGCAAAAGAAAAATTTGGGGAATTGATGCGGGTAGCTTGGCTACCGGATACTTTCGGTTTTGGGTGGCAATTACCTCAGATTTTGCGGCAAGGCGGAGTTGATTATTTTGTGACGCAAAAGTTGCGTTGGAACGATACAACTGAATTTCCCCACGGTGCATTTTGGTGGGAAGGGTTGGACGGTACTAAAATATTTAGCATGATGTCTTCTCCAATTGGTGAAGCCATAGAATCTGTGAAAATGGCAAGTTATGCTTTTGACTGGCAAGTTAAGACTGGTTTACAAGATGCTCTTTGGTTGCCTGGGGTTGGCGACCACGGCGGTGGCCCGACTCGTGATATGTTGGAGGTGGCGAAACGCTGGAAAATGTCGCCTTTTTTCCCGAAGTTGGAGTTTGCGAAAGCGGTTGATTATTTGTCTTTGATTGAGAGTCAGTTTTTGCCTGAAGTTGCGACAACTAGGCCAGAAAGTGATGTTCCCGAATCCGACAATCAGGAGAATTGGCGGGCGCTAGAATTTTCAAACTTGTCGGAAATTTCGGATGCAAATCCTCCCATCTCACAACTCAAAACTCTTCCCGTTTGGAAAGACGAACTTTATTTAGAATTCCACCGGGGTTGCTACACGACTCGCGCCGACCAAAAACGCCAAAACCGCCGCTGCGAAGAATTGCTCTACCAAGCGGAGTTGCTGTCTTCGCTGGCCACGATTTGTACTGGTGCAGTTTATCCGAAATCCGAGTTAGAATCTGCTTGGAAACAAATTTTGTTTAACCAGTTTCACGATATTTTGCCCGGTTCTGCGATCGCCCAAGTTTACGCGGATGCTAATCTAGCCTTTGCGGAGGTCGATCGCACTTGTCGCGAAATCCTGTCAAAATCTTTGGATGCAATCTCGGCTCAAATTTCTCTCCCCTCGCCTCCTGCGCCGGACGCTCAACCGATTTTGATTTTCAATACTCTCAATTGGTCGCGCTCTGAGGTTGTCGCTGTACCGCTTCCCGATTCCCCTGATTCAGCTTGGCAAATTTACGATTTTTCCCGACGGCGATTGGTGTCGCAGATTGTCAGGGGCGATCGACCGCAATCGCACTCTACACTGTTATTCTGGGCAAATAATCTCCCCGCCGTGGGCTACCAGGTGTTTTGGCTGTGTCGCGAAGACGCTCAAACTGTGGATAATGCGTCCGCGAGTCCAGAAAGCGAAAAAAAGACAGATTTATCGAAACTTACATACGGTATAGCACAAAAAAACACGCCTTGTCAAGAAACGCATTTTGCAGCCGCACAAATGGTGTTAGAAAATGAATTTATTCGGGCAACCGTAGACGGCCAAACTGGCAATTTATCGAGCATTTGGGATAAAGTAAATAACCGAGAATTCCTGAATGCAGCAGGTGGCAATCAACTGCAAGCATTTCAAGACAGCGGTCAATATTGGGATGCTTGGAACATCGATCCAAATTATGAAAAACATCAACTACCAGCGCCGACACTGAAAGAGATTGTTTGGGTAGAGCGGGGGGAATTACGGCAGAGTTTGCGCGTAGTCCGACAAATTGGTAAGTCGGAGTTTTGCCAAGATTATATAGTAGAAATAGGTTCACCCCTGCTAAAAATCAAGACAGTGGCAGATTGGCAAGAAACTCACGTTTTAGTAAAAGCAGCCTTTGGGTTAAATGTAGAAGCAGATTTTGCAACTTGCGAAATTCCCGGCGGTGCGATCGCACGCACAACCAAGCCGCAAACACCCGCCGAAAAAGCCAAATGGGAAGTGCCGATTTTGCGCTGGACTGATATCAGCAATGACGGTTTTGGAGTGAGTTTGCTCAATGATTGCAAATACGGTTGCGACCTTCAACCGAATCGAATTCGGCTGACTTTGCTTCGGGGTTCGACTTGGCCGGATGAACAAGCAGATGTAGGAGTTTCGGAATTTACTTGTGCAGTCTATCCCCATGCTGGAAATTGGCAAGAAGCCGGCACAGTTCGACAGGGCTACGAGTTGAATTTACCGCTGCTAGTAAAGGTGTTGCCACAGTCGGGAGAAAATCGAAACAAGAGTTTACCCGCAGTGGGGAAGTTTTTGGATTTGTCCGCCGAAAATTTAGTGCTGATGGCTTTCAAACAATCGGAAGACGATTCTAATGTGTGGATTTTGCGGTGTTGCGAGTGTCACGGTGAAGAGGCGAAGTTGGAATTAAAGAGCGATTTGGGTTTGGCGATTAGTCACCCCGTCGATTTATTAGAACAACCGATAAATTTGCCCCAGAAGTCAGACGATGGGAGAAGTTTCAGAATATCACCGTGGAAAATAGCGAGTTTTGCAGTCAATTTATCATTACCAATTCAGATATAGCGGTTCTCAAAAAAGTGAGGTATGCCATTAGCCCTATGCCCTATGCCCTATGCCCATTAGTACCTCATCTTTCTGAGAAAGGCTATAGTACCCCATCGCAAATTTATCCAACCTGTTGAGACTTGGCGAACTTAGTGCTAACAAAATTTGCCAACCTACGCCAATTAGCTCTCACAACTTTCTTCTGCTCTAAAATATGCAAAATCACGAACGCTAAAAATGTGTACGCCAGCCAAAAATGCACACTCCTTCCCAGCTCAACCATTGCGGAATTCTGCGGAAACACATCCGGCAAAACAATGCCGAAAAAATTCACATTGTTACTTTTGAAAGAGTTAGAAAAAAAGAAACCACTAACCGGAACTAGCCACATAAAAACGTACAAAGTCGCGTGCAGAGCCAAATTTTTGTACCATTCCTTGGTAAACTTTGGCAGGCGTTTCGTATATTTTTTCCACCATACCCGGAGGAGAGTTAAAATCCGCCAAGTCAGCAAAGCCATTGTCAGCACGGCTACGGATTTGTGAAAATCGTACAGGGGGCCTCGAATAAACAATTCTCTCGGCAATTGAGCCATAAACGTACCGGTAATAAACAGCACTAAATAGCAAGCTGACATTACCCAGTGTAAGGACATCAGTTGTTTGAACGCAGAATTAAGTCTGGGTTTCGCAGCGGGTTGGATACTCACTCTTTCTTACCTCCTTAGCGTTTGCTGCACAAGATTAAGTATAAACTATAGGACTAAAGCTCGTGGCCGATTGTGCATTATAAGATTTACTTAACTTAAGTATTATAAATATTTATTAAACAGTCTAATTAATTAGATTCACGATCGTCATTCCCAGCAAAAAAACGATCGTACTGGGGTCGATCGACTCCCAAGCAGTTTTCAGGTCGAGTATCCCCAAAACCACCGCACTCATCTGACCCGATAATTGCAACCGCCGCCCGGTTCATCCGCCGCCCCGGCAAATATCCCAAACCGAATCCGAAGTAGGTCAGTCCCAATACTAGGTATTTGAGTGTTATCGTATATACTTAAAATCAGTGATTGCCGGTTTTTTTTATTGTCTAGGATGCTAAAAGTACAGACTGGGTAATTGCAGCTAAACCTGCTGGCATTGCAACTAGCGGGAAATATCGTCGGCCGACCGTGTACCAGCTACAAACAAACACAGTGGTTGCATTGGGAAGCGAAAATCAGGGTGCTGGACAAGTGGTAATTTTGTTACAAGTTGTAACTTTTTTCAAACAACAGGTTTAATTTAGTTTCACAAAAAAGTTAAATTCCAGAAAGTAAAATTAATTACAGTCGAGTTAAGCTAAAAGTGTTTGCTAAAAAAAGTCATTCAAGCAGCCCCGAAACCAACTATTCTCACTTGCTCGACACGGACGGCGAGTTAGCGGCAGCAAAACATTCGTGCAGCCAACAAGTCGAACAAGATTGGTATGGAACTCTCTACGAGAATTTTCCAGGCATTTACTTCGTTCTAGACGCTTTGGGAAGAGTTTTTTCGCTCAATCAATTCGGCGCGTCTCGCCTTGCCTACAAATCGCAGGAATTAATTTGTCATTCAATCTTTAACATATTTTATTGCCAAGAGCAAGGCAAAATGCAGGCAGAATTTGCCGGATTGGCCCAGCCGGAAAACGGTACGCCAACTCCAAAAATTGCCTGTTGGGAAGGCTGCTTGACTTGCAAAGACGGCAGGATTATTAGGGTAAAAGCAACCGCGCGCGCCATGCCGGCGGTAGATTGGAAAATAGAGGAAAATACTAACGGTCGTTCAATTGCCAATTTCCAACGGCCGGCTGTACTGTTAGTTTGCGAAGAAATTAAGCCGGCTTCGCAGTCACCCACCTCGCCCAACCAGATAGCAAATTGGCGCAGTCCAACTTTAGCGATCGCAAAATTAGCCAAAAGTCAACTTAAACAACGCAACAATATAGAAGACTTCATCCGCGAAGTAACAGAAACCGCTGTCAGTATTGTCAACTGCGATCGAGCCAGTATTTGGCTGTATGGCGAAGACAAAACGCAGCTTCACTGCATCGACCTTTACGAACAAAATACTAAACTGCATTCCGTACAAATAATCATCACAGCATCCGACTGTCCGGCCTATTTTCAAGCTTTAAAATCGGCAAGTGCGATCGCAACAGTGGCCGCAGAAAATGACCCCAGAACGCGAGAACTTGTCGGTCTTTATTTGCTCGATCGGGGCACGACTTCCCTGTTAAACGTACCGATTGTGCTAGCAGGTAAAAGGTTGGGAATAGTCAGCGTTGAACGCCAGGGTGGCGACGGTGATTGGACGGAAGAAGAACACGAATTTACCCAAATATTAGCAGATTTTGTATCCTCAAGTTTGTCATCTAGCGAAAAGTTAAAATTAGAAGCACTGCGACACGAACAGCAGCAAAACTTGCTGACCCAATACTACGATCAACTAGAAGAAAGAGTAGCAAGACGCACTGCTGAACTCAAAAAAGCTAACCAAAAACTGCAAAAAGAAATAATAAAAAGAAAACAAGCAGAAGCCGAACTACGCCTGCAGCAACAAGAACAGCAAATTATTTTTGATTCCGTGCCGGCGATGATTTGGCTCAAAGATACCGAAAGTCGCCTGCTGCGAATTAATCAAGCTGCCGCTGCATCGAGAGGTTTGCCCGCAGCTCAATTAGAAGGTAAATCTTTTTATGAAATCTATCCAGACGAAGCAGAGCAATATTATTTAGAAGATTTGGAAGTAATCAATTCCGGCGTTCCCAAGCAGGGGCAAGTCGAACTGCTACCAACAGTTTTGGGTCAAAAATGCTGGGTGCGGACGGATAAAATACCTTACCGCGATGAAACAGGTAAAGTTGCGGGCGTAATCGTGTTTGCAGTAGATATTACTGATTTAATTAGAGTCGAGAAAGAACTGCGAGAATATCGCGATCGCCTCGCACAAAAAGTAGAAAAACGTACTGCTATGTACAGGCAAGCCATGACCGCTTTGTACTCGGCAAATACGCAATTGCAACAGTTAATTAACAACCGCTATTCCTCTGGCGAAAATGGCAGCAGCCACTCAGCCGATCGCTTGCTCGAATGCGAAGCTTATTTTGAAGCAGTTGCCGTGGCTGACCGCGACACAATTTTGAGCGTCAGCAGCACTTTTGCGGAACTTTTCGGTTACGAACCTGCGGAAATGGTGGGAATGAGCTTGCTGGAACTACTGTCGCCGAAATCATACAAACAGGCGTCGCAAATGATTTCTGCAGCCAGCAATACAGTCTGTGAAACTATTTTTCTCAAGCGAGATGGAACTGCTTTTCCTGCTGACGTTCGCAGCAAATTCGTATTTTGGGAAGGTCGTTTAGTACAGGTGAAAGCAGTCCGAGACCTCACGGAACGCAAATTGCTCGCAGCAGAATTAGAGCGATCGCGCTCTCTGCTGCACGCTACCTTAGAAGCAACTGCAGACGGCATTCTAGCCGTTACTACCACCGGAGAAATGATTAGTTATAACGAAAAGTTAGTTCAAATGTGGGGAATTTATGAAGAAGTTAGAAACTCAATGGATAGAACGGTGCGGCTGGCATTCCTCACTAAGCAAGTTAAAGATCCGAGGGCTTTTTTGCAGAGAGTTAAAGAATTTTATAGCGATGCGGAGTCGGAAGGTTGCGATATTCTAGAATTTAAAGACGGCCGCACTTTTGAGCGCTACACGCAGCCGATTCGAGTCGGACAAAATATTATTGGCAGGGTGTGGCGCTTCCGCGATATTACCTCTCGCGAAAAGGTGACGGCAATGTTGGGAGATTCTCAAAGGCGCTTTCGGGCAATTTTTGATTCTTCTTTCCAATTTGTGAGCTTATTGAAACCGGACGGCACTCTGCTGGAAGCTAACCAAACTTCTCTGGATTTTGCGGGAATTAAGCTACGGGATGTTGCCAATAAACCGTTTTGGCGGTTGCCTTGGTGGGGAGATTCTGAGGAAGTTCAGGAACAGTTGCAAGAGGCGATTTCTCGATCGGCAAAAGGCGAATTTGTCCGCTATGAAGTGGAAGTTCAAGGTGTAAATCGGACGGCAACTGTTGATTTTTCTCTCAAACCGGTCGCCGATGAAACTGGCAAAATAGTCTTGTTACTGCCGGAAGGCCGGGACATTACTCAAAGTAAGCAAGCCCAAGTCGCGCTGCGGCAACAAATAGAACGGGAACGCCTGATCGCACAGATTCAATCGCGCATCCGTTCTTCTCTGGATCTCCAAGATATTCTCAACACTACAGTAGCGGAAGTGCGGGAGTTTTTGGTAACCGATCGCGTGCTGGTTTTCCGCTTCCGACCCGACTGGAACGGAGATGTGGTGGTGGAGTCGGTTGCAGAAGGATGGATGCCACTGAAGGGGATGGCAATTGACGATTGCTGTTTTGCCAATACTTACATCGGACAGTATTTAAAGGGTCGCATTCGCGCCGTAGAGAATATTCATGCTTCTAGTTTGACCGAGTGCCACATTAATTTTTTGGAGGCGTGTCAGGTGAAGGCAAATTTAGTGGTGCCGATTGTCCAAAAGGGAATAGAACCGAGGGAAGGCAACAGTTCTTGTCAAGTGCCGAAGTTGTGGGGTTTGCTGATTGCCCACCACTGTTCGGCACCCCGCCAGTGGCAGCAGTTTGACGTGGATTTGCTGAGTCAGTTGGGTACTCAAGTTGCGATCGCGATCGAACAATCTTTACTTTACCAGCAGCTAGCAGCGGCTAACCAGCGGTTGGACGGGTTGGCGAATTTGGACAGTCTGACTCAACTAGCTAACCGCCGCCGTTTTGACGAGGTGATCAATCGAGAATGGGAGCAGTCGAGCTCTTTGGAACCGCTATCTTTGATTATGTGCGACATTGACTGTTTTAAACTTTACAACGACAATTACGGCCACCAAGCCGGGGATGCTTGTTTGCAGCAAGTGGCGCGGGCGATCGGAGATGCTTGCACGAACGCACCCGCAGAACGCCTCTATTTGGCTGCTAGGTACGGCGGCGAGGAATTTGGGGTAATTTTGCCAAATACGGATATCGTGGCTGCACAGGCGATTGCGGAGGGAATCCGCAGCCGCGTCAAAGCTTTGGCAATTCCCCACATCAAGTCTGTTGTCAGTGATTCTGTGACTCTCAGCTTGGGAGTTGCGACGATTTCTGAAGGTCAAAATTCCCCGAAAATGTTGATTGAAGCTGCAGATAAGGCACTGTATCGGGCTAAGTCTGGCGGGCGCGATCGAGTGGCTATTAGTGAGTAATTATTAGTTGTTATTGGTTATTGGTTATTTGTTATTGTTTGTTACCTGCTACTAAGGAAGTGGTTCCCTAAACTAAATACACAATGAATAAATATCGATAGCGAACTACCGAGCTTTATTCATGAAAAATTTTAAGCACAAATTTGATAGTATTATCGAAAGCTCCACATATAGCGGTTCTTGGTCAGGTGAGGTACATCCTTGAAGCTAAAAAGCTTGACATGACAATCAAGGAATTAAGGATACCTCACTAGGGTCAATACTAGGGTCAATACTTAAGACAGTTTTTGATTCCCAACCTTAGAATAAGGGTTTCAAGGCTCCAAAGCAATCGAGCTACCAACGGAAAATGGAGGGTGTCAGACTACGAACTAAAAACTGTCCAGGCTATTGTAGGAGAAGAGTTCGGCCAAGGACGACGATACATAAACCTACCACCACAAGCCACACACCAACTATTGTACCAGGCAAGCTATCTCTTTGAAGGTGGATTTCAAATAATTGTGTTTTTACCAAACCGCCACCCAGCAAAATTACCCCAAGAATTATAAGTATTAGTCCAATAGTTGCGGGGGAAGAAAAATCCATACGATTACATCCTAGATGTTCCTTTTGTCTAAACTAAAGGTTTTGACAAGAGGGATAGCAAAAAGCGTTCAATTTAATAGTAATCTACTTTTGGCAAAAAGTCATTAGGGATGTAGCACGAAATCATCCTGCTGGTAAGGAGGTGAGTGTGCCAGTGGCGCTGTAGGGTGATGTCGAGGATTAGCAAAATTTGTACCAGTTCCAGAAGTCTTGCTCGTCAACTCGATCGAATGCGATCGCCCACAGCCATCTCCAATGCTTGATAAGCGATCGCACCCTGAGAACACAGAGAGAGTTGACGGTTGACTGTTGACGGTTGACTGTTGACGGTTGACGGTGCAGACTAATGTTATTGGTTATTGGTTATTAGCAGCCCCAAGCGAGTAACAAATAACCAATAACTGATAACCGTCAACCGTCAACCGTCAACTGACAAAAGTTTTTGAAACACCTCATACATTTCCATTGCCAACTTTTTAGGATTCCACAAAGGTGCGAGATTTTCGGGCTGCTTAGATTTTACTAAATGCTCTTTCACCGCATTTCTGAAACCCGCATCACGGCCAAACTTAACTCCCCACTGCGTGTATTCTTCCCAACTCCACGCCGCACCTACATCAATATTTGCACTTTTCAGAAAAGCGTAACCCATGCGCGAAAGATATTGGTCGCCCGATCGAGTTACCACTGGCAAATTCGCCCACAAAGCCTCTAAATTATGAGTCCCGCCGTTGTAAGGATAGGAATCTAAAAGCACGTCGGCTACATAATAAATAGCCCGATGTTCTTCCTCACTTCTGGTTTGCCCTATAAACTTAATCCGAGCAAAATCTACTCCCTGAATGTCGCATTCTTCGCGGTAAGTGCTGTGAATAATATCGGGATCGCCTTGACCTTTGCGGATTAACACACTATCTGGTACTTCCTTCAGAATTGTAACTTGAGCTCGTACCATTTCTGGATTGGTTTTTCTCCCAGGCGCAACGCACAGATAAGTCATTTGATCTAAGCCAATTCCGAGAGCGTTTCTAATCGCCTCTCGATTCACAGGAATGCTTTGCAGTGCGCCAATTGCTACCGAACCTGCAGGCAATCTTACTAACTTTTCTAAGTAATTTTTTTCAACACCAGGGGGGTGAGTGTGTTCGTCGCACAGAAAGTAGTGATTATCTGAAATGTAGGGTGCGTCAAATCCTAGCCAAGAAACGCAAATTCCCGCAGGATATTGATACAACACTTCGACATTTGTTGGCACTGTCATCGAGTCTAAGTCTATCAAAACATCCAAGTTGTCTTGCGCTACTTCGGCGAAGATTTCACCGCCATCAGCAAAGCCGTTTGGATATTTTTTAGGCCAGTAAAACTTGCCCGCCATGTCTTCAAACCGCTGCGTAACCTCATCTCGGTGGAGTTTCCCGGTGACGTAAAGGTGAACGTGGGGGGTGATGTGGCTTAATTCGCGAATTAAAGCTTCGCTGCACCAGCCTACTGAGTGGCGACGGAAGTGTTTGGAAAGGAAGCCGATTTTTAAAGGACGCTGTTCTTTTGTTTGGTAATTTGCTAGGTTGCTTCTGTTAATGTTCTGGCGCTTAGGGACGGCTTTTTGGTAGTATTCTTTGGCAATGAGTCGGTAGAAACTGGCATTTTTTTCGCGGTTGTCTCGCAGGTGAGAAACTGCAAACAAGAAGATTTCGTAGAGCAGTTTTAGTTCGATTACGCTAAAGGTTTCGACCTTTTCGTAACATAGTTTTTCGATTTCTTCGAGTTTCTGAATTGCCTGTTTGCTGACACCTGATTGCAGGTAGGAAAAGACGTAGGCTGTAGCTGACATGACTGGGGCATTTTCGCCGCAGTTTTCGCAGTATTTGTCGGCTACGCTGCGGGCTCCGGCGAGGTTGGTGGAATGGCTTAGCAAGTCGCACAGTTGTTGGTAGGCTTCGCTAAATTTGGGGTTGCATTCGATCGCCTTTTCAAAATTGGCGATCGCCTCCAACGGCTTATCTTGTTTTTGAATGTGTCCCATCCGGCAGTAAACCTCTGCCCAATTCGGTTTTAATGCCAAAGCTTGCTGATAGCTGGCTAAAGCTTCTTCCAACCGCCCCAGCATGGAAAAAGAATTGCCGAGGTTAGCGTGAGCTTCCGGCCATTCTGGCTTAATTTTGAGAGTGTTTTGATAATTAGTAATCGCTTCGTCGTACTTGTTTTGCTGTAAAAAAGAATTGGCTATATTGAAGTGCAAAACTTCTAAATGTGGCTTTAAAGCTACAGCTTTCTGATAGTAAGCGATGGCGGCGTCGAGATTGCCTTGTTGCGATCGCGCGCTGCCGATGTTACCGTAAGCTTCTGCCCAATCCGGTTTAATGGCGATCGCTTTTTCGTAGCATTCGATGGCTTCGTCGCGCTTTCCTTGGCCCAAAAGTCGATTACCTAAGTTAAAGTGGAAGTCTGCACCGACTAGCTGCGGGTTGAGTTCGGATGTTCTTTTAAAACAGGCGATCGCTGCTTCGATGTTGCCGTTTTGGTGATATACTTTCCCTAAATTCCAGTGAGCACCCGCTAAATCGGGACTCAGGGCGATGGCTTGCTGGTAATGGGCGATCGCTTCTTCCAAACGCCCCATTTTGAAATACATACTGCCGATATTAGCCCGCACTTCCGCAAAATTGGGCTGCAATACTAGGGCTTGAGAATACGATCGAATTGCAGCTTCAGTTTTGCCTCCTGCTTGCAAGGCATTGCCTAAAGTGACGTAAGCGTAGATGAAATCCGGTCGAATTTTTAGCGCTTGCTGACAAGCTGCGATCGCCTCTTTAATTTTACCTTGAACTAAAAAGTTTTCTGCGAGTTTATTGTACGGTTCTACTTCTTGAAAATTGGCAACTTGTCCGCTATCTGGAACATTGATCGAGGTAACTTGTTCGGAAACTTCGGCGGGATTTGTAAAGGGAGTATTTAAAGTCTCAGTGGTTGGCGCTGGCGGCAAATTGATACTCGAAGGCTGCAAGCCGTAGCCTTCATCTTTGTTGACAGCTACTGGTTGCGATTCCCCTGATTCTGTTTCTAATTCGATAAAGTTGCTGTCAGTAGTAGCCCGCTCTTTTTGTGCGATTAAACTCGCTAATTTCTCAGCAGCGCTGGCATCTCCCGGTTGCAGTTGCAGCACTTTTTGATAGCAAGTAATTGCTGCATCTAACTTTTCTTGCTGCTGCAAAACGCTGCCCAGCATCATATTTACCGAAGACAATTGAGGATTAATTACCAGAGCTTTTTGGTAATAATTTGCCGCCTGTTCCAATTGCCCTAACTTGTAATACATACTGCCGAGATTCGCGCTAGCTTCGGCAAATTCCGGCTGAATTTTTAAAGCTTGCAAGTAAGCTTGAATGGCCATTTCCAGTTTGTTTTGACTGTGCAGGGCATTGCCCATTGTCAAGTAAGCAGGAGCAAAAGTGGGTTGAAATTGAAGAGCGACATTACAAGAGGCGATCGCCTTTTCAAATTCTCCTTGCAAAACATAAACTTCCGCCAACTTTTTATGAACTTCTGCATCTTCGGGATTGAACTCTAAAGCTTTCTGATAATTCTCGATGGCGCCACCGAGATCGCCCCGATCTTTCCGCCAATTTCCCTTTTGAAAATAATCTCTCACTGCCTCTAAACCTACTAAAGAATTCCCGATCATTTGCTCTGCCACTCTTACAGGTTTTACACTAATACTATTCAGCCATTCTACCCACTTTCGGGAACGCACAGACCAAGTACACCCTTGATTTATATATTCTACCTGCTGTCTTAAATGATTTTCAGCAGTGGCGCTGCCCGCACCCGTGCCCTCATTTAAAACTCCGACTATCGCCTCTAAAAACCGCCTTGTATATCCCTCCCAATCTGCGTTGCCCGCCCGCTTCCAATTAGTTATCGATGCAAAATTTTCCACCCCTGACATGGAAACTAGACGGGCAAATCCAGCAGTTGTTTCCGGCAAAGCTGCCAATTCACTCGTCACAATCCGGCAACCGCAGGCCATCGCCTCCATCACGGCAATAGATGAGGTTTCCAAATAGGTATTCGGGTAAGCTAAAACCGCGACTGAACGCAGTTGCCGGACGAGTTCGGGTTGCGGTACGGAACCGACGTACTCCACGCCTTCTGTTTCCTGACACTGGCGGTAAAGTTGACCGAAAAAAAGTTTGTTATCATTGTCGTCTATTTGGTGTACTTTCATGCTTGAAAATACTTTTAATCTGGTTCCGGGGACAGCTTGACGAATTTCGGGAAAGACTTTTAACAAAATATCAAGTCCGCGAAATGGAGTGCTGGTGTAAGCTAGAATGGGCGGTCGAGATTTATGAGAGAGGATAGAAATATTATCGTCGAAAATGTTAGCAAAACAAGGTGCGATCGCATTTCTTAAAACACAACTGCGATTAGAGTCAATCCCAAAGCGCCGGTGAAATTGCTCGCGCTGCCAGTCGCTGACAAATACAAAGGCATCGCAAGCATTGATTTCTCGCTGATTATTGAAATCTTGGAGGAATACAAAGCCCGGTTCGTTATGAATCCACAAAATTAATTGAGTGCGATGCCCCAAAAGCGGCTTGATTTCCAGCGCTTTGCCAACTATATTGACTATAACTAAAAAATCGAGCGATCGCAGCAATTCTAAATTAGATTTGTCCCCCACCCTGCGCCTGCAATCAACGCCGCGCCACATCCCCGACTCGGAAGTATTGTTGAGCAAAAATACCTCATTTCCCTGTGCTGCCAACGCCTCAGCTAAGTAACAAATAGCCGACTGAGTGCCGCCCAAAGGTTCGCGGTAAGGAGTTTCAATATTGTAATCCCAAGTGTAGGTATCGAGAAATCCGATTTTCATTGTGGCAATTATTCACCGATTTGTAAACTAGATTTTTTTTATTTAACCGCAGAGGACGCAGAGGGCGCAGAGAAAAAAGAGAGAAGTTCCCACTTGAAATAATTTGCGAGTTCCCTCTCTTCTTTTTCTTCCTCTCTGCGTTCTCTGCGCTCTCTGCGGTTAAATAAATCCATAATAAATGGTATAATCTTAAAACTATTAAGGAGTACCGAACATGACCACAGAACAAGATCCCGTAAAATTGATGAAACAGCAAGTCGGCTTTGCTGCAGCCGATCGCGTAAAATCTGGTATGATTGTCGGACTCGGCACGGGGTCAACTACAGCTTATACTATTCAAGCATTGGGCGATCGCATAAAATCCGGTGAACTCAAAGATATCAAAGGAGTGCCGACATCTTTTCAATCAGAAGTGTTAGCCAAACAGTACGGAGTACCGCTGACAACACTAGATGAAATTGACAGAATTGATGTGGCTATTGACGGCGCTGACGAAGTAGATCCCCACCTCAACTTAATTAAAGGTGGTGGCGCAGCCCACACCCGCGAAAAAGTAGTCGATTACCTCGCAACTCAGTTTATTGTAGTAGTTGACAGTTCCAAAATCGTAGATAAATTGGGTTCGACTTTTCGCGTCCCCATCGAAGTTATACCGATGGCATTAACACCAGTGATGCGCGCCATTGAAAAATTGGGCGGCAAACCAGAACTCCGCATGGGCGTGAAAAAAGCAGGCCCCGTAATTACCGATCAAGGTAATATGGTAATTGATGTCAAATTTGATGACATTGCCAACCCCGGAGAAATGGAAAAAAGCTTAAATAACATTCCCGGTGTGTTAGAAAATGGTTTGTTTGTAGACTGTACAGATTTGGTTTTAGTCGGCGAAATCCAAGACGGAAAACCCGTAGTACGCGAAATTTCTAAATAGTCAAAACTTGCCCACTGCTGGTCAGAAACTCTTTGTGGAACAGGCATCTTGCCTGTTCAGGAGAATGCTGCAAAAACTCTTTGTGGAACAGGCATCTTGCCTGTTCAGGAGAATGCTGCAAAAACTCTTTGTGGAACAGGCATCTTGCCT